>CAJUQU010000102.1 GCA_910588595.1 uncultured Lachnospiraceae bacterium
AGGTATTTGTATTCAATTCAATTTACTATTAACAACACACTTTTTGACTATCACCAAAGGAAAAAATCGATACGGGAAGTGATTGGTGTAGTTATTCTTCTGGCTGCAATGATCGGTCTGTTCCAGTGGTATACCACACAGAACAGCGTACAGATAGAGGAGCGCAACAAAAATTATGCGGCGGATTCAGCGCGCCAGACAATGACGCGGATCAACGAGAAGATGAACAATGCCTTGGAGCTGATCAATACATATGCGCACTTTGTCGGTGAGGGGTTGAAGGAACCTGTCATCAGCGAACAGACCCTGCAGAAGATCGAGCATAATGCCTTGTTTGACGCGGTGCTGTTCACAGATGCCGCGGGTATGAACCACACCTCTGACGGGCGAACCTCTGAGGCCGATGACCGAGATTATTATAAGAATGGCATGCGCGGCGAGGACGGCATTGCCGTGATACTGGATTCCTATTTCTTTAATGAGACGATGGTAAGCTTTTATGCACCTCTGCGCTACAAAGGGGAGATCATAGGTGTGCTCAGGGGGTCCTATCTGGCGGAGGAGTATCTCAAGGATATGCTGGCGACCACTTATTTTGGCGAGACGGCAGATGTGTACCTGTGTATGCCAAACGGAAGGGCGATCGCAAGCTCCAGCGGCAATATCTATGAGGAGGATCTGATCAGCAAGCTCGTGAAGGATCAGGTGATCGACAGCGGAACGGCAAGCGAGGTCAGGGGGATCTTTGAACATGGCGGGGAGGGTACTTTTGTCTGCGATTCCGGCACCAAGACCGATAATATCTGTGTCATGAATCTCCCGGACAATGATTTTGTCCTCGTGCAGACTTTCCCGAAAAATGTTACGCAGCGCATGATAAGGGATGAGAATATCGTGGGCATCCAGCTGGAAATGATGCTGATCGGATTGTTTGTCATATACATCATCATCCTTCTGGTCCGCGCGGGAAAAGAGAAGAAGATGCTGGAGAATGAAAACCGGGAGATGGGTTATATTATAAATGGTGTAACCACCCTGTTTTCACGGTTTGCCATGGTTGACTTTGCAGCGGGCACCTATCAGTATCTGGCGGGGACGACGCCCGAGGATGGCGGGTTTGCGCTCAAAGGCGTGTACCAGGAGCTGGTGGATCATCTATGTTCGTCGCTGATAGACGAGCGTGAGCGCGAGGAGCTGGCAGAGTATCTGGATAAGGAGGCTCTCATCGAGTCGCTGTCAGACCATAATGATGCGCGTTTTGAGTGCCATGTGATACAGAACGGGCAGCCGGAGTGGGAGCACATTAACATTATCTGCCTGGAACGAAAAGAGGGAAAGGCAGAAAAGCTTTTGATGATCAGACAGAATATCACGGAAGTGAAGGAAAAGGAGCTGCATATCCAGGCAAAAATAGCTGTCGCAAACCGCAAGGAAAGGCAGTATCAGATTGCGATCACATCCAGTGCCATCTGTACATTTGAGTTCAATCTCACACGGGACCGCATCGAGAAAGATATCCGGCGAGAGCTCGACGGGGAACAGGTATCGCTGCTGCAGAGGGTGGAGCTGGAGCCGCCCTGTAAGGTGTCGGAGTGGTTTGAGCGCTGGGAACAGTTTGTATTGAAGGAATCGCTGGAAGATTACAGAGCGATCGCAAGTACAGCATATCTGAACGAACATTATGAGCAGGGTGAATCGGAAGTGAGCGTGGAATACTGGTGCAGGGACCACCAGGAGCAGGAGATCTGTATCCGTCAGTCATTTCTCATGACAAGGGACGACGAGACACAGGACCTCATGGTGATGGTCGTGATGAAGGAGATCACAGAGAGTGTCAGAAAGCAGAAAGAGCAGACGCAGGCGCTGCAGGATGCACTGATGCAGGCACAGCACGCAAACAGGGCAAAGACCACATTCCTGTCCAACATGTCACATGATATCCGCACACCGATGAATGCGATCATCGGATTTGCGACGATCGCAGCAAGTCACATAGACAACAAAGATCAAGTGAAAGACTGTCTGCAGAAAGTGCTCTCGTCGAGCAACCATCTGCTCAGCCTGATCAACGACATCCTTGACATGAGCAGGATCGAGAGCGGCAAGGTGCAGATCAAAGAGCAGGAATACAATATTTCTGAGCTGATGCACAATCTGGTCAACATCATCCAGCCGCAGGTGAAAGCAAAACAACTCGAACTTTTTATCGATACCTTTGAGATCGTCAATGAGGATGTCATTGCGGATTCGCTGAAGATGAACCAGGTGTTCATCAACCTGCTGAGCAACGCCGTGAAATATACACCGGCGGGAGGGACCATCACTTTCCGCATCATGCAGAAGACGACGTTCCGCCACGGATACGGAGATTATATCTTTATCATCAAGGACAACGGTATCGGCATGTCACAGGAATTTGTGGAACATATCTTTGAGCCGTTTGAGCGAGAGTCGACGGTCACGCGGTCAGGCATCCAGGGTACAGGGCTGGGCATGGCGATCACGAGAAACATTGTCGAGATGATGAACGGCACGATCACGGTGGAGAGCGAGGTCGGAAAGGGAAGTACCTTTACCGTGGAGCTGGGCCTGAAGCTGCAGGATATTGAGAAGAATGCGGAGCAGATCAAGGAACTGCACGGACTGCGGTCGCTTGTCGTGGACGATGATTTCCATGTGTGTGACAGTGTGAGCAAGATGCTCAAAAAGATCGGGCTGCGGTCTGAGTGGACGACTTCGGGAAGGGAAGCTGCATACCGTGCCCAGATGGCATACGAGGAAGGGGACGCATACCATACATATATCATAGACTGGCAGATGCCGGAGCTCAGCGGCGTGGAGACAGCGAGAAAGATCCGCAGTGTCGCCGGCAGCGAGGCGCCGATCATTATCCTGACGGCATATGATTGGTCTGACATCGAGGAGGAGGCCAAGGCGGCAGGTGTCACTGCATTCTGTGCAAAACCGCTGTTTATGTCCGATCTAAAGTCGGCACTGCTCGCCGCAAACAACCTGTCAGACAAGGAGGATGCGGCTGCATCATGGACCTTGGAGGATTTTGAAGGAAAGCGTGTTCTGCTTGTCGAGGATATCGAGCTGAACCGCGAGATCGCGGAGGTGATCCTGGAGGAGGCAGGCTTTGTCGTAGAGTCGGCGCCGGATGGAACGGACGCCGTTGCGATGGTGGAAAAGTCCGAAGAATACTACTATGATGTAGTCCTGATGGACGTACAGATGCCGATCATCGCCATGACAGCAAATGCGCTGGAGGAGGATAAGGAGGCGGCATTGAAGAACGGCATGAATGCTCATATCTCAAAGCCGCTGGATATGGACATCTTCATATCCGTACTCAAGCAGTTTGTGAAGTGACCGCCTTGTGGCTGTTGTGATGAGTGGACGGATCTGCCTGAGTTTTACACAATTGTGAGGTGACGTTTATATGGAAAAGCAGATGATACTTGCAGATAAAAAGAATGCGTTGCGGATTGCAGTTGGATTGACGATGGCTATGATGTTTCTGGCGACATCTGTAGTATTCCAGGGAAAGGAACAGATGGATCCCGCACTAGAAGAGAGTCAGATGAGTGTTGTGGATGAGGAGGAGATCCTGCATGCCATGTCTTTGAGACAGAAAGTATATCAGATGTTTATTGTGACACCAGAGGTACTGACAGATGGAGCCAATGTCACAAAAGCAGATGAAACGATGCGGGCTAAGTTCGAGGAGTGTCCTGTCGGCGGAGTTGTCTATTTCTCGAAGAATCTGATCGACACCGCACAGACAAAGCAAATGCTGCTCTATACGCAGGAGGCAGCAGTAGATATTGTGGGGATCCCGCTTTTTCAGTGTGTGGATGAGGAGGGGGGAAAGGTCGCGCGGATCGGAAACAACAAAGGTTTCAATGTGCCGAAGATCAAACCGATGGGAACGATAAAGTCAGAACAAGGCGCATATAAGGCGGGAAGCAAGATCGGTGCGTACTTGAAAGAACTGGGATTTAATGTAGACTTTGCGCCGGACGCGGATGTATTGACCAATGAGAACAATACTGTGATCGGGGATCGTTCATTTGGGAAAGATGCCGAGACAGTACTATGCTATGCCAGCGCGTACTCCGACGGACTCCACGACAGTGGGATCATGAGCACATTTAAACATTTTCCGGGGCACGGTGCCACAGAGGCTGATACACATAAAGGCTTTGCATACACAGACAAGAGTTATGAGGAACTGCAAATGGCGGAACTGGTTCCATTTGCAGGTGCCAGCGAAGCAGAGATCGATTTTATTATGATTTCTCATATATCCGTGCCCAATGTCACAGGAGACGATACGCCTTGTTCGCTTTCCCGCAAAATGGTAACAGAGATCCTGCGCGGGGATCTGGGATACGATGGTATCATTGTGACAGACGCCATGAATATGGGGGCGATCGTCGAGCAGTATACAAGCGGCGAAGCAGCAGTAGCCGCGATCAATGCAGGTGTTGACATGATACTGATGCCCCAGGATTTTCATCAGGCAGCAGAGGATGTGCTCTCTGCCATCGATCGTGGTGAGATCAGCGAGGAGCGTATTGATGAATCCGTGAGGCGGATTTTGAATGTCAAGCTGAGAATATATTAAATCGGTACCTATCATTTCATATATATAGAAAACTGCCGTGTGCTGCACGGCAGTTTTTTGCGCGCAAAAGCGCATCAGTTCAGCAGATTCATGATACCCTGATTTCTCTGGTTTGACTGTGCCAGCATGGATTGCCCCGCCTGCCCCAGGATATGCAGTTTGGAGTAATTGACCATTTCCACAGCCATATCGGTATCACGGATCTTGGATTCCGCATGCTGTGCATTTTCGGATGAATTGTTGTCGATATTGTAGGCGCGTTCCATGCGGTTCTGGTAGGAGCCGAACATGGAGCGCTGTGCGCTTATGATCTCAAGCGCACCGGCAATCTCGTCGATCGCGTCAAGCGCGCTGTTCTGGGTCAGGACGTTGGTGTCCGCCAGACCGATGGTCTTGAGGCGCAGACATTCATAATTCAGAGAGATCTTGTCGGTCGTCTCGTCGCCGCTGTGTATGCTGAGGTCGATGTCGACGAGCCTGTCTTCCGGCAGATAGTCGTTTTTGAGCATGGTCGAAGTGTTGTAACCTGAGCTTTGCACGGTGCCGTTTGTCTTGTTATTGTTAGTGAAATCAAGGTCAAAGAGTGTGTTGTCATTGAAAGCGGCGTTGAGCTTGTCCAGTATGGATTGTTCCGTGTCCGTTGCCGTGACGTCAAAAGCCAGTGTGAAAGTGCCCACCTTGTCTGAGATCAGGTCATTGCCGGCAGCGTCTTTGCCGTATATGTACGGGGTGTCCGCGGTAATGTCAAACGTGATGTATACATGTCCGCCGGCATCCGTTGCGCCGCTGTTTCCCGTCGGTGATCCGTTCTGGATCGATTTGGACAAAAGCCCTTTGCTCCCGGTCAGAGTGTGCATGACATCCCCCAATGTACCGGTTCCGCTGTTCATATGTTTGGTTGTGATATACCAGTGCTTCTCCGTGGGATTCGGCCAGGGGGAAGTGGAATAATCAAGTTCCCAGAATACATTTTCATCGTTCGCATCCCGCCCTGACCGGATAACGTCTGCCTCGGTCGCCGTTATGGGGGTAACATTCGGCGTGAGGGTGACATCGGTGTCATTTGAATAGTACGAACACTGTGAGGGTTTTGCGGTCAGTTTGCCGAGTCCTGCGGCTTGAAATGCAAATTCCCATCCGTCGGTGGAATTTCTTGCGGTTGACAGATTGGCGCCTTTGTTCGGTATCTTTGTGAGATTGCCGCCGGAAGCGTTTTTGACAGGCTCGATAAACGAGTCGGAAGGATTTTCGAAATCGTATCCGCTGACGCCCTTGTCTTTGGCAAGCACGGAATCCGCATACGCCGCCGCATAGACAAAGGACTGGGAGTAAAGCCGGAGACCGGAGCCGGAAAGTGTGTTGCCCTCATCCTGGAATTTGGTAGAGGAATTGAGGCGCTGGGACATCGTAGTGCCGTTGATCGCGGCGGCGATCTGATCGTTTGTTGCGCCTGCCGTCACGTTCAATGCCACGGAAAAATCGAATTTGGCATCGCCATTTGCGTCGACCAGCTGTTTCGCGGGATCCGTGATCGCATTTCCGGCGCTGTCCTTGTTTTCAAAATAATCACCGACGTCAAATTTGAAACCGTTATCCCGCAGCTCATTCCAGGTGATCGTTTTTGTCCTGTAGGAGGTGCCGTTAAACGCCGACCATGACAGGTTTATGCCATCGTCGTCGGCATGGATCGTATAATAGCTGTAGCTGTTGTCAAATGTATGGTAATCTGTCCAGGGATCCCTGTATGGCGTGCTCGCGGGGAGCAGTCCGAATGTATCATTGTTGATCTGCAATGTCTGCGAACCGGGTGTGGCGATGGTAGTTGACTGTACTTTGACCTGTCCGACCACATTTTTGTCGATCGTGACCGTCTCTTCCCAGATCTTCTTCTCATTGAAAGCGGTTGTCTGAAACACGCGCTCCATTTCTGTTTTCAGCGCCTGTACCTCGTCGTTGATATGCTGTCTGTCCGTGGGAGAGTTTGTGCCATTTGCCGCCTGCACTGCCAGCTCGTTGATGCGCTGCAGCATGTCATGGACTTCGCTCAGGGCACCGTCCGCCACCTGTGCATAGCTGATGCCGTCTTCTATATTTAAGGCGCCCCTGTCAAGGCCGCGGATCTGTTTCCGAATTTTCTCGGATATGGACAAGCCCGCCGCGTTGTCGGCACTGCGGTTGATCTTGTATCCGGAAGACAGCTTATCCGTGCTCGACGCCTGTAGACCCGAGATGATCCCCAACTGTCTGCTCGAGTTAGCTGCAGCTGCATTATGCTGTATCACCATGTTGTGTTCCTCCTTCAGATATGTTGAAAAATTTGATATAGTATAATGTTTTACAGATAATATCGGCACAAATCTTGAAAAAATAAAGAAATTTACAGAAAATTTTTTAAATTGTACGAAAAATGGAAACAATTTTGAAAAATATATTGACAGTTTTTGAAAAAAAAAGTAGCATAAAAAAAGAATACGAAAGATAACTCATGTCTGCAGTCATTGTGCAGCGGACATGATCCGGTTTGCGAGGGGAAACTATTTTTGATGGACTCCCGGAGTCTATCTTAGATTTTTCTACAGTTCCTTACACAAGGAGGGTATGGATATGGTAGTGCAACACAACTTAAAGGCGATGAATGCCAACAGGATGCTGGGGATCAACACAAAGCAGTCAGCGAGCTCGACAGAGAAACTATCGAGCGGCTACAAGATCAACCGTGCGGCAGACAATGCAGCAGGACTTGCGATCTCCGAGAAAATGAGGAAACAGATCAGGGGGCTCGGGCAGGCATCTTCCAACTCCGAGGATGGGATCTCGTGTGTACAGACGGCGGAGGGCGCGCTTGCCGAGGTTCAGGACATGCTGCAGCGCATGAACGAGCTGGCGGTACAGGCGGCGAACGGCACAAATTCCGAGACGGACCGCAGATATATACAGGACGAGCTGGATGAGTTGGTGACGGAGATCGACAGGGTTTCCGAGACGACCAAATTCAACGAGATCTACTTGTTAAAAGGAGATGAGGAGAACAAGGGGACGTACAAGAGCTGGATCGTTGATTACAAGACGGTAGATACGCCGAATCCGAATGCGGATATCCACGGGGAACCCACGACAAAACAGAACTATATCGGGCACAATACGATCTACTTTGTGGACGATGCGATAGACAACGCGGCTTCCGGCACGCCGGTCAGTGCCAGGAAAGTGCAGAACGGCAATGATATCACGCCGTTTCTCAATCCTGGAAAAACCGGAGTGAATGCCGACTATCGCGGATTTATGGGAATCCAGGTCAATAAACAGGTAGCCGCGGCGAATACGGCGCTTGGCACAAACCAGACAGTTATCGACCTGATCTATGATGCCACTGCGAAGAAACAGATCAATGCGGCGAGGGATCTGTATCTGTATGATCAGGATACCAAGGCGGTCATCCACATCGCCAAAGGCGAAAAGATGAATGATTACCTCAATGCGGACAACGGGATCGCTGACGGGTATCTGTTGGTAGATACGCTGATGGGAACCAGGGTGAGGGACGAACTGAACTATGATTTTGACAATGACGGCAATATTGAGCCGTTCCAGTTTCTGGATGGCGTGACGATCGAGCAGGACCGCTCCCACGCACAGCTCTACGATGCCGATGGCAAGAAAGTATCGGCAATGGCGCTGTACAAGTACTTTAATGTGGACGGCGACGGAAGCTATGAGGGAGGGCTGTTTACGTCTGCCCAGGCGGATCCGCTGAGTGAGATCAAGGTCGGCGATATCGATGTTGCGACAGGCATGTCCCTGATCGAGAGCTATATCCGGGAGAGCAGTGTGGAGGTGCCAAAGGATCTGACGTTCAACCTGCATGCGGGAGCGGATTCCGATGAACCCAACAAGATCACCGTCGAGATCGAAAACCTCTCGTCGTCGGGGCTTGGCGTGAACAAGATCCACTCGAACTGGATCGGGATCGTGGATGATACAGGTGATCTGGCGACAGATATGATAGATGTTGTCGCGGATGCGCTCAAGAAGGTATCTACGCAGCGTTCCCTGATCGGTGCGATGCAGAACCGTCTGGAGCATACGATCAGGAATCTTGACAATGTTGTCGAGAATACGACGCAGGCGGAGTCCAACATCCGCGATACCGATATGGCGGAGGAGATGGTGACATATTCCAACAACAGTGTTCTCCTGCAGGCAGGGCAGTCCATGCTCGCGCAGGCAAACCAGGCTAACCAGGGCATTTTGTCGCTGCTGGGTTGATCAAAAGATCGTGTTTGGGAGCAGCAGAAAAATGGCAGGCGCAGCCTGCGCAAGATAGCTTCCGGCAGCCCTTTAATTGTATTGAAAATATATGCAATTAAAAAAATAAAAAAAATATTCAGACAACTATAAAGTATATCGGATATTGTCCGATATAATAAGTGAATGGAAACAGAAATGAGACCATTCAATGTAATCCGGTAAAACTTTAAGTTGATGCCGAAATGGAATTTAAAGCATTTTCCGGGGAATATGAAAATTTAATATAGTAAAAATTTTGTGTAACAAATGGGGCGAAGGGAGTCGCCGACATCCGTATGCGGGGGAGTCGCATGCGGCAATTACAAGGAGGTAATTATATGGTAGTACAGCACAATCTTAGAGCAATGAACGCAAACAGAATGTTAGGAATCACAACAGGTGTTTTGTCAAAGTCTTCAGAGAAGCTTTCTTCTGGTTACAAGATCAACCGTGCGGCAGACGATGCGGCAGGGCTTGCGATCTCAGAGAAGATGAGAAAGCAGATGAGAGGTCTCACACAGGCTTCCAGCAACGCTGAGGACGGCATTAGTGCAGTGCAGACAGCAGAAGGTGCTTTAACAGAAGTGCATGATATGTTACAGAGAATGAATGAGCTTGCAGTGAAGGCAGCGAACGGAACGAACGCTTTGTCAGACCGTCAGACGATCCAGGACGAAGTTGACCAGCTCCTTACTGAGATTGATAGAGTAGCAGAGACGACCAAGTTCAACGAGATCTACCTCTTGAAGGGTGATGCGAACAGGGTTGAGAAGTATTTGCAGGCGAAGGATGCGGGAATCGACGGACAGCTTCAGGATGGCGCGACAACTGCGACATTCACAATGAATGCTTTACAGTTTGGTGACAGCATCTCGATCGGCGGTAAGCAGTATCAGATCGGTCTTGTTGGCACTGATGGTGTTGATGCGGCAAAGGCGATTGTTGACTCCATGGCTTCAGGCGAGTTGATTACAATTGATGGTGTACAGTATACATTGACGGACAATGCTGCTGAGGAAAACGCAGACAAAAATATTTTAACAAAGGATAAACTTCAAGGTAAAATTGTCGAGCAGAGTTCGGTACTGTATAAAGGTAAAACATATCATGTAATGAAAGATGATGTAAGTGTAAATGGAGATAAAAAAGCAGATGACGTTGACGATGTAGATGCATCTGTCATAACAGCAGCAAAAGCATACTCGATGATTCGTCAGGAGCTGACACTTGCCAACAGCATCGGAGCAAAGACTGGTGGAAACGCTGAAGTCGCTGATGTTGTAATGGATGATCAGACTAACCCTACGAAAGCAATTTTCACATTTGACAAGGGCAAATACGACGTCCAGGAAGCGCTCAACTTCAACCTTCACGTAGGTGCTGACGCAGATATGACAAACAAGATCGGTGTGACGATCGATGCGCTCGATACCAGGGGACTAGGCATCAATGGTCTGAATGTTAAGGATTCAACAGGAGCATATGCTACTTACGCGATCGATTCGATCGCGGAGGCAATCGCACATGTTTCCAAGCAGCGGTCAATGATCGGTGCGATCCAGAACAGATTAGAGCATACCATTAATAACCTGGATAACGTTGTTGAGAACACAACAGCTGCAGAGAGCCAGATCCGTGACACAGACATGGCAACTGAGATGGTGAAATACTCGAATGCGAACATCCTCCAGCAGGCTGGTCAGTCTATGCTGGCACAGTCGAACCAGGCGAACCAGGGTGTACTCAGCTTACTGCAGTAATCACCGATTCCACAGGAAGGGAACGTTAGTTTCTACCATAAAAAAAGGACTGCTGATATTTCAGCAGTCCTTTTTTAATATGACAGGCATGTCCGTGATTTGTGGCGAAAGTCCGCTGCCGACGAACTTCGCGATCGACTCCCAATAACGAAAGTTTTTGCTGAGCATCTATATAGATTATGAAGATACGAGGAGGATCGTTATGAAAAAGAAGGCGCTGATCGTTATATTGGCATGCATAGTACTTATAGGTATGATCATGATTGTTTATCGTACTGCTGCAGGCAAAAAACCATTTCAAGATATGGAACCGGCGGAAATCGTGTCAGCCACAGTGCGGGTGACTCCGCCGGACACCACCGTTCAAATTGTGGACATCGAGGAATTAACAGGATATTTGAATGAGGTGGTGCTCTACAGGGAAGACAATTCCTATACAGAGTATAGCGGACAGGGCGTGGTCTTTACGCTGGTGCTGTCGGACGGAACACAGACAGAAGTCATGGCATATAACCCATTCTTTGTGATCGATGGTGTTGGTTATAGGACGAAATATGAACCATGTCAGGCACTCAATGCATATGCAAACAGACTGTTAAAGGATGAAAATGCCAGTATCGTATTGGAAGAGCCGCCCGGATTAACTGTCATAAGCGATGAAACTGCTTTTGATACGCTGTTGGGGACTTATGTGTGGCAGAAAAGAAACAGCGATGGAACTTCTACCGTGACACAAACTGATAGTCCGCACCCGCTGGATTGCGAAAATTGGATTCCAAAATTTGAAACCTCAAAGACGACAGCTGCTTTGGAGTTCGCAGAGAACCCCGATTCAATTTTAAATATTCAGTGCTGGAATGAGAAGCAATGGAACAACCATGATGCAGACAGTGAAACTATCGCTATTGACGGCTATGAAATAGAGTTGAAGCCAGGCGGATATATTTATGAGGTCGTTGCCGAATGGGACGCTGAAAAGAATGGTTATGGTGGGACAGCACACTATTATTTCTATATAAAGGTATTGGAAAATGAGCAGTAGGAACAACTTTCCGAAAAGGGAGTATGATGTTTTGCATAACTTTTTTGCAAAAATTGCACACATATCTTAAGAATTTTATAAAATGTGCCGATAAATAAGATAAGGTCTAGTATTATCTAAACCTTGCGCAACTAATATAACTGAACGTCCATTAAGCCCCCAGCAGAGCTGGGGAGAATAGAGTGAGCAG
>CAJUQU010000103.1 GCA_910588595.1 uncultured Lachnospiraceae bacterium
AAGCGTGTGAAGTGGTGAAACAGTTATTCATCGCTGATGTGTCTTAACATATATTCTGCAAATTTTACAGCATCCGCTTGCGTTATTGACATAGTGTTCCCAGTTTTATATTCCTCTAATGCAAAGAGAACCATATTCTTATATTGAGGGTCGGAAAGATGGTTCAGTGCCCACTCTCCACCTTCTTGTTTGGATAAAACCAGCCTCTCCTTTTTATAAGCTAACACTCTGCACAAATTAAGAATAATATACATTGTATCATCAATAATATCTTCTTTTGCATTTTTGACATCAAGCCATATGCTATCCATATAGGCTTCGTTGCTGACTTCTGAAAAAACGGATTTTATTTCTTTTCCGTAGAGCGTTTTCCCTCGATGATATATAATTGTAAAATGCGCAGCGAGGTCTTTATCAGTACCATTCATCTTTTCGATATAATCCTTTGGATTTGATAAATACCAATTCAAATGTGCTACAGAAAAATGTAATTCAAAGGGTGTTGGATATACAAATGGTTTGCACACAGCTTCTTTGACAATGCTCAGTTCAATCCCCTTTGAAGGTGCTTTGTTATGTAATGCAACAACCATGTCCATATATTGTTGTTTCATTTCTCTTGATAAATCATTTTCTACAACAACCAGTAGATCAATATCACTCTTCTTTTCATTATAACATCCCATTGCCAAAGAGCCATGAAGATAGATTCCAATAAGATTATCATATAAAATATTTTTGCTGTTCAATATGAAATCATCTAATAATTGTTTTAAATCAGACATTTGTATTCCTCCATACAGCTTCTGATTTAAAAATGCTTCTCTATCAATTGAAAAAATATAATCCCCATTTTCATAAAAGGAATTTTGAACCATTCCTGCCTTTTGCATTACTCTGTATGATCCTATATTGCTCTTTGCACATCCTCCATAGATTATGTCATACTCCATCTCCTCAAACGCATAATTGATCAATTCCATAGCGCATTGCGTAGCATAACCCTGATTTCGGTATTTTTCATCAATCATATAAAAAAGAACTGTTTTCCCTATTTCGGCTTCTCCGTCCAATCCGCACCAGCCTATGATCACATTTGGTTCTTTCTTCTGAAAAACGCCTAAACATAAATGGCAAATTGATTTCTGTCGATTCTTACTATGAGTATCTTCCATATATTTTAACGCTTCGTATGCCTTATCTATCGTTGTTTCATGTGGGTATTCCCACATTCTTGCAATCTCCTCAATGTCGTTTTCAGTCACAGTTCGCAGTATTAAATCGTTTGTTTTAAATTGCACTATTCATTTCCCTCACGATCTATCATAACTTTCATTTCATCAACTATTTGCTGAACACTTTTATGATCTGTGTCGATAACATGATCGCCTTCATATGGTTTCAAATGCAGCCAGAAAAAAGAACATTCATTTTCATCTCCACGCTTTTTATGACGTTCACGCAAAGTTTGCTCTGAACAGGTCAGGGTAATGCCTATAACAGAATAATCTTTTGCAGTTATATCTTTTAGTATCGCTTCACGAATTGTTTTATCCACAACAACAACCGACGAAAAAAAGACATGATCAAAATTATCACCATTTCTCAACCTCGGATCATCAACCGAAAACGGATTGACACACCATGCCCAATCGCCATCAAAATAAGCACTGTTTTCATAAGAAGTAAAAAGTTTCTGTGTCACTGTCGTTTTCCCCACACACGGAGAACCTGCTATAATAATCAATTTTTGTTTTGACATCTGTATTCCTCCCATCAATCATTTGCAATTCTACAACAATATGTCTGATTATACCACTTCCATATCCAATCTTTCACGAAATATAGGGTATAGCAACCGCCATTTTACGCGCTGTTGAAATATGATCATACTGTGTTTTTAGAAAATTTTATAAATTCATATGGCAATCCCATATCTTCAGAATATTTACAGATTTCTATCTTTTCGTCATCATTCATTTCATCATAAAAAGGGCGGTCTGATACTTTCCAGTATGTTTTAACTTCGTCTATTTTCAATACATCACCCCATGGGGCAGTATATAATTCCCCAACTTTATATTTCCCGATTTCTTTATATACCCTCGTGGTATAACAATACCCCAGTTTATTTAAATAATTTTGAATTGATTCATATTCATGTTCAGGGAATGATATTTCTTCAAACATACAATAAGCCTCCTAACAATGTAAAACACCAAATTTCATTATTTTGTTCAATACAAATCCAGGTTTGTCACTCTCGATTATATATCACCTCATTCGAAAAGGCTACTCTTTTGTTATAACGTAAACAAAACGCGTTGTAGAATTAATATGTGATTTTTATCGTCATGTGTGCTATACTATTGACCAGAGGATCGAAGCGTGGTGATCGCCGGATGAGGTCACGACGTCACAAAAGGTAATGGAGGCAGACTATGAAAAATAATATCATTATTGCGGGCGTTCCCCGGGCGGGGAAAAGCACCATCGCCCATCGGCTCGCGGTGCGTTACGGTTATCAGCATGTGAGCATGGACTCCATCATAGCGGGATTTGAGAAATGTTTTCCGGAGACGGGTGTCAGCACCTATGCGGGTCTGTCCTCCATGGACACGCTCCGCATGATCAGCGGCAAGATGGCGCCGTTTGTGCGGGCAATGTTGGACAGCGGCGAGTACGACGAGTTTGAACCCGGCATGGTGCTCGATATGTACCAGCTTCTGCCGGAGGATTACATGAGATATATCCACGGGGCAAACTGCGTGATCTACTATTTTATCACCTCCGACGTTACACCAGGGGAGCGCTTTGAGATCCAGAAGAGATATGATACAGAAAAAGATTATACTTTTTATAAGTCGGACGAGGAGCTCAGGGAAGGCGCCGTCTATATCGTGGAACAGAGCATCCTGATGCGGGAGCAGTGTCTGCGGTGCGGTCTGCCATATTATGAGACTGCCAGGGACAGGGAGCAGGTATTTGAGGCGTTCTGCAACAGGATCGGCAAAAGGGTCGAACCGTGATACTGTTTTTGTGACCTGTATGCAAAGAAAATACTTGCAAATACGGTGTTCTTCAAGTATAATGATTTTTACTGGAAGTCCTGTTCGACCGGATTCCAGATTAAGGCGATTGGAGCCTTATTGATTGGATCTTATATCCGTAACAAACCACTTGTGAGAATCAATAAGAGTAGTAAAAGTAAACTTTTTTGCTATATAGACTCTAGTACAGCATTGCGCAAATAACAGTGAATACAGCACCTGATATTTGCACCAGTCCTGCGTTGTCGTCAGTCAACAATGCCACCGCATTGCCTCCTTCCTCCGCCTTGTCCTGTCACAAATATCAGGCACTGTTTTTCACTGTTATTTAGGCAATGCTGTACAGTCACCCTGCTATAAGATATACACAGTTCAGATGTGTAACAGACCGCGTGATGGATTATTGTGAGTGGAAATCGGAATGGTTTCCACTCATTTTCATTGATTGAGAGGTGCATTGGGCAATGGAAACGAAATTAAGATTATATGGATTTAACAATCTCACGAAATCTCTGAGTTTTAATATCTATGATGTCTGTTATGCCAAAAGTGCGCGTGAGCAGAAAGATTATATCGCCTATATAGACGAGCAGTACAACTCTGAGCGCCTTACCAAGATTTTATTTCGTGTCACGGAGATGATCGGCGCCCATGTGCTGAATGTGTCGCGGCAGGATTACGAGCCGCAGGGGGCAAGTGTCACGTTTCTCATCGCCGAGCCAAACATGATACCGGCGGGACAGAAGAGTGCGGCAAGCGCTGCGCTCGCCTATGAGGACACGCTTTCGCTGGGCGACCGCAGCGATGAGATCGTGGGGCATCTTGACAAGAGCCACATCACAGTACATACATATCCGGAATATCATCCCGAGACCAACATCGCCACCTTTCGGGTGGATATCGATGTGGCGACATGCGGGGAGATCACACCGCTGAGCACACTCGATTACCTCATAGGGAGCTTTGACTCCGATATCATTACGATGGATTACCGGGTGCGGGGCTTTACGAGGAACGTGGAGGGAAAAAAGCTTTTTATGGATCACAGGATCACCTCGATACAGGATTATATCGACCAGGCGATCCTGGACAAGTACGATGCCATTGACATTAATATACATCAGGCGAATATTTTCCACACCAAGATGCTGATCAAGGAGATGGATCTGCAGAATTACCTGTTCAACTCCGATATCTATGAGATCACGCCAAAAACACGGCTGCAGATCAGCAACAGCCTGCGTCAGGAGATGATCGAGATTTTTAGCGGAACGAACATTTATTGAGATACGAAGGGGGGATCGCGATGTCTGACCAGTCAAGGGCTCCCATACTGGAAGCATTGGAGGAGATGAAACAAAACAGGCTCGTGCCTTTTGATGTGCCCGGGCATAAGCATGGAAAGGGGAATCCTGACCTGACGCGCTTTCTGGGAGAACAGTGTCTTTCGGTGGATGTCAATTCCATGAAAATGCTGGATAACCTGTGCCATCCGGTGTCTGTGATCCGGGAGGCACAGGAGCTTGCGGCGGAAGCCTTCGGGGCGGCGCACGCATATTTTATGGTGGGCGGCACGACGTCCGCCGTGCAGAGCATGGTGCTGTCGGTGTGCAAACGGGGGGACAAGATCATCCTGCCGCGAAACGTGCACAGGAGTGTCATCAATATCATGATACTCTGCGGGGCAGTGCCCGTGTATGTCGATCCGGATCTGGACCGACGGCTGGGCATCGCGCTGGGCATGAAACTGAGCGAGGTGGAGAAGGCTGTTGCAAAGAATCCGGACGCGAAGGCGATCTTAGTCAATAACCCGACATACTATGGCATTTGCTCCAATTTAAAGGGGATCACGGATCTGGCACATGCGCACGGCATGAAAATGCTTGTGGACGAGGCGCATGGGACACATTTTTATTTTGACAGGGAGCTTCCCATGTCCGCCATGCAGGCTGGGGCGGACATGGCGGCAGTCAGCATGCACAAGTCGGGCGGTTCCCTGACGCAGTCCTCATTTTTGCTGATCGGTCCGGGCATGAGCGAGGGATATGTCAGGCAGATCATCAACATATCGCAGACGACAAGCGGTTCCTATCTGCTGATGTCAAGTCTTGACATATCGAGAAGAAATCTGGCGCTGCACGGTCAGGAGATCTTTGACAAGGTGCGGGAGATGGTAGCGTACGCGCGCGGGGAGATCAACCAGATCGGCGACTATTATGCATATTCGAAGGAGATCGTAAACGGGGATTCGGTCTATGATTTTGATATCACAAAACTTTCTGTCAACACGCTCCCGGTGGGGCTTGCCGGAATAGAGGTGTATGTCCTGCTCCGCGATGAGTACGATATACAGACGGAGTTTGGAGATTTGGGCAATGTGCTCGCCTACGTGTCCGTCGGGGACAGACCGCGGGACATCGAGCGCCTCGTGAGTGCGCTCGCGGAGATCCGGCGTCTGTACAGGCGGGATCCAAACAGTCTGATGACCGCGGAATACATTAATCCGAGCGTGGTCTTCTCGCCGCAGGATGCCTTTTACAGTGACAAGCAGTCGCTGCCGCTCAGGGACTGCGAGAACAGGGTGTGCGCGGAGTTTGTCATGTGTTATCCGCCCGGGATTCCGATCCTTGCGCCGGGGGAGCTCATCACAAAGGACATTCTCGACTATATCCTGTACGCGAAAGAGAAAGGCTGCTCGATGACAGGCCCCGAGGATATGGAGCTCACGAGGCTGAATGTCATGGCAGGCACGTGAGGAAGGGGAGATGGATATGGAATTATGGTTCACTGAGAAGCACACGGAAAACGTGAAATTTTCCATACAGGTAGACAGACAGCTCTACTCGTCACAGTCCGGGTTCCAGAGGATCGATATCTTTGCGTCGGAGGAATTCGGCAGATTCCTGACGCTGGACGGATATATGATGCTGACGGAAAAAGATGAGTTTATCTACCATGAGATGATAGTCCATGTGCCCATGTCGGTGCATCCCTGTGTGAGAAACGTCCTTGTGATTGGCGGCGGGGACGGCGGCACAGTGCGTGAGCTGGCAAGGTACGGCGACATAGAGCACATTGACCTGGTGGAGATCGACGAGGAGGTTGTGACAGCCTGCCGGAAATATCTGAGACAGACAGCCTGCGGTTTTGATGATGACAGGGTGCACGTCCACTATGAGGACGGTTTGAAGTTTGTGCGCAAGTATGAGGATGCGTACGACTTGATCCTTGTGGATTCCACGGATCCGTTTGGTCCGGGGGAGGGACTGTTCACCAAGGAGTTTTACGGGAACTGCTATAAGGCGCTAAAGGCGGACGGCATTATGGTCAATCAGCACGAGAGTCCTTTTTATCCGAATGATGCGACAGCGATGCAGAGGGCACACAAGAGGATCGTGGAGTCCTTTCCGATCAGCAAGGTTTACCAGGCGCATATTCCGACATACCCTTCAGGGCACTGGCTCTTTGGCTTTGCCTCGAAGAAATATCATCCGCTTGACGACCAGAACATAGAGCGGTGGAAGGCGCAGGGGATCCGGACGCGGTATTATAACGAGCAGCTGCACAAGGGGGCATTCGCACTGCCCAATTATGTGGAGGAGATGCTGGAGAAATACGAGAAGGACTGATATATAAAAGACTGATATATGAAAGATTGATTGAGTAAGAGTGACTTAATTCAAAAGACTGGTATATGAAGGATGATTGATATGGAAAGAAACATAGAGACATTTCTCGGATGTGACAAGACATTTGAGGAGGCAAGGATTGTGATCTTTGGCGCGCCGTTCGACTCAACGACGTCATACCGGCCGGGCACGCGCTTTGCGAGCAGGACCATGCGGGCAGAGTCCTATGGGCTGGAGACATACAGCCCCTATCAGGATCTGGATCTGGAGGACGCGGCGGTGTTCGACGGGGGAGACCTGGAACTGTGTTTTGGCGATGTGGACAGGGCGCTGGGAGCCATCACGGATTTCACGGCAAAGATCCTCGAGAAGGGCAGGCTGCCGCTCATGATCGGGGGAGAACACCTCGTCACACTGGGGTCTGTGCGGGCGGTGGCGTCAAAATATCCGGATCTGCATGTGATCCATTTTGATGCCCATGCGGATCTGCGGGACGATTATCTCGGGGCGAGACTGTCACACGCGACGGTCCTGCGCAGGGTGTGGGATCTTGTAGGTGACGGCAGGATCTACCAGTTTGGCATCCGCAGCGGTGAGCGCGCGGAGTTTGCGTGGGGAGAACAGCATGTGGTGACGCGCAGGTTTGATTTTGAGGGGCTCGAACAGGTGACAGAGCGTCTGAAAGGAAAGCCAGTGTACTTTACACTGGACCTCGATGTGCTCGATCCCGCGTGCTTCCCTGGAACAGGGACGCCGGAGGCGGGCGGCGTGACATTTTTGCAGCTGCTCGACGCGATGATGAAGGTTGGGGAGCTAGACATCGTGGGGTGTGATATCAACGAGCTTTCCCCGCAGCTCGATGCAAGCGGTGCATCTACGGCAGTCGCGCTGAAAGTGCTCCGCGAGCTGCTCCTAAAGCTCGACGAGCGATACATACGGTAAGGGATCACAAAAAATATGGAGAAGGGTGAGGAGAGAGAAGATGGGAAGAGTATTGATCATTGGCTGCGGCGGTGTGGCAAGTGTGGCGATCCGGAAATGCTGCCAGAACAGCGAAGTGTTTGAGGAGATCATGATAGCGAGCCGCACGAAGTCAAAGTGCGACGCGCTGAAAGAGAAGCTCGATGGCACGACGGACACAGAGATCACGACGGCGCAGGTGGATGCGGACAACATGGAGGAAGTGGTGGCTCTGATAAAAAGTTACCAGCCGGATCTGGTCATGAATATAGCGCTTCCATATCAGGATCTGACGATCATGGATGCGTGCCTTGCGTGCGGAGTAAACTATATGGACACGGCGAACTATGAGCCCGAGGATATAGAGGATCCCGCGTGGCGGGCGGTTTATGACAGGAGATGCCGGGAGGAGGGCTTCTCCGCATATTTTGACTATTCCTGGCAGTGGGCATACCGGAAAAAGTTTGAGGAAGCCGGCATCACGGCACTGCTTGGTTCGGGCTTTGACCCGGGCGTAACGCAGGCATACTGTGCATACGCGCTCAAACATGAGTTTGACGAGATCGACACCATCGATATCCTTGACTGCAACGGCGGCGACCACGGGTATGCATTTGCGACCAACTTCAATCCCGAGATCAACCTGCGGGAAGTGTCTGCGCCTGGCAGCTACTGGGAGGACGGGCACTGGGTCGAGGTTCCGGCGATGAGTATCAGGAGAACGTATCATTTTGACCAGGTGGGCGCAAAGGACATGTATCTGCTGCACCATGAGGAGATCGAGTCGCTTGCGAAGAACATACCCGGCGTGAAACGGATCCGGTTTTTTATGACATTTGGGCAAAGTTATCTGGATCACATGCGGTGCCTTGAGGATGTGGGAATGTTGTCGACGGCGCCGATCGATTATGAGGGCAGGCAGATCGTGCCGATCCAGTTCCTCAAGGCGTTGCTGCCTGACCCGGCAAGCCTGGGACCGCGCACGACGGGGAAGACGAACATCGGATGCATTTTCACCGGAAAAAAGGACGGCAGGGACAAGACATACTATCTATACAATGTCTGTGATCACCAGGAGTGCTACAGGGAAGTCGGGTCGCAGGCGATCTCCTACACGACAGGTGTTCCGGCGATGGTCGGCGCTATGATGCTCCTGAACGGAAACTGGAACAAGCCGGGAGTCTTCACGGTGGAGGAATTTGATCCGGATCCCTACATGGAAGCCCTGAACAAGTGGGGGCTTCCGTGGCAGGAGAGTTATGATCCAGTTCTTGTAGATTAGGGAGGTCGATAGAGTGGGCATTGATTATCGCGCTGCCGAGGCAGTCAAGTGCGAGGTTCCGACCCCGTGTTATATTGTGAGCGAGTCGCTTTTAAGAAAAAATCTTGAGATACTCCGCCATGTCTGCGACGAGACAGGATGCAAAATCCTGCTGGCACAGAAGGCGTTTTCTATGTATCATTTTTATCCGCTGATAGGGAGCTATCTGGACGGAGTGACGGCAAGCGGTCTGTACGAGGCAAGGCTTGGATATGAGGCGCTCTGCAAAAGGGAGATCACCGATATCAGCGGGAAGACAAAGCGATGTGAGAACCACGTCTACGCACCGGCGTACACCGCAGCCCACATGGACGCGCTGCTGGATATCTGCGACCACATTGTGTTTAATTCCTTTGGGCAGTGGGAGAAGTACAGGGAGCGTGCGCTGGCTGCAAAAAAGGCGTGCGGCATCCGGATCAATCCTGCCTACTCCACACAGGAACATGCGATCTATGACCCTTGCGCCCCGGGATCCAGACTCGGTGTCACACTGGAAAATTTCAGGGAAGAGCAGCTGGAGGGATTGTCAGGACTTCACTTTCATTGCCTGTGCGAGCAGAACGTGGACGCGCTGGCTGCGACCGTGAGGGCGGTGGAAGAGAAGTTCGGGAAATACCTGTATCAGATGGAATGGCTCAATTTGGGCGGAGGGCATCATATCACAAGGGAGGATTACGATGTGGACGGGCTGATCGCGCTGATCCGGTATATCCAGGAGCGATATGGGCTTCACGTTTATCTGGAACCCGGCGAGGCAGTCGCATTGAATGCGGGATTTCTGGTGACAGAAGTGCTCGAGACGGTGCGCAGCGGCAGTGTGGACAATGCGATCCTCGACACTTCTGCGGCGTGCCATATGCCTGATGTCCTCGAGATGCCCTACAGACCGCCGCTCTGCGGCAGCGGGGAGGCTGGCAGGAAGGCATATACCTACAGGCTTGGCGGACCGACCTGCCTTGCGGGAGACATCATCGGCGACTATTCTTTTGACCAGCCGCTGCGCGCCGGAGACCGGCTCATTTTCGGGGACATGGCGATCTACTCCATGGTGAAGAACAATACCTTTAACGGCATGCCGCTTCCCGACATCGTGGCGCTGAGCGAGGACGGCACATGGGAGGTCGTGAGGCATTTTGGGTATGAAGATTTTAAAATGAGGTTGTAGTGCAGGTATCTTTTCAGATCCCTTGAATTACTGTTTTTGGCAAAAGGGACTCTGAGAGTCTGTGGAAATGGATAGGAGGTTTGGAATATGGAAGGGACGATGATCGGATTTGCGATATGGAGTGTCATAGGCTGTCTGATGATCGCAGCGGGGATCTTCGCCTTCTTCTCCAGGAGGGCGGTCGGATTCTGGGCGAATGGGGAAGTGATCCAGGTAACAGATATAAGGAAATATAACAGGGCGATGGGAAAGCTGTTCTGCGCATTTGGTATTGTGTTTATTTTCCTGGGACTCCCGCTGTTGTCAGGGCAGAATTCTGCCTGGATCCTTTTATCCGTCGTCGGCGTGATGGCTGAGACGATCCTGACAATGATCATTTACACAACTGTTATCGAGAAGAAGTACAAAAAGTAGTTATAAGAAGTAGTTATAAATATAAGGAACTGTGCTGAAATGACCGGTACAGACGGCGCAGGGTAGTTCTGCAGAGTTCCTCAGGTATATGAGAGGGAGATAAACATGAGTTTATTGCAGGAGATCGAGCAGTACATACCCGGAAATCAGCAGGAAGAGCAGGATCAAAAACAGATGGTCTGGTTTATCAAGAACCATTCGGATCATTTGGACAGAACGAATCAGCTTGCCCATTTTTCCGCGTCCGTGTGGACAGTGAACAAAGAGCGCACAAAGACGCTGATGGTATATCACAATATCTATGACTCCTGGTCGTGGATGGGCGGACATGCGGATGGTGAGGAGGACTTGTGTGCCGTGGCACTGCGCGAGCTGCAGGAGGAAACGGGTGTCAGGAATGCAGTGTTGGTGAGCAGGGAGATATTCAGCATCGAGTCTTTAACTGTAAATGGGCATGTCAAAAATGGAATCTACGTGCCGTGTCATCTGCACCTTAATGTGACCTACCTTGTGGAGGCAGATGAGAAGGAAGCGCTGGCTGTGCAGGAGCGTGAGAACTCGGCAGTGCAGTGGTGGTCTTTTGAAGATGCGCTCAAAGTCCCAAGCGAACCGTGGATGATCGAGCACATCTACAAAAAACTGGTTGATAGAAGTAGTAGATAGAGGTGGTAACGCGTCCACCTGCTCCATCACCGGGATATCCCAGATATTTTTGAACAGGCAGTTCATCTGCACGACATTTTCAAGTGTCAGTCCCGCCAATGCCAGCCGTTCTTCCATCTCATCAAAGGCGCCGTCGACCTGTTCTTCAACGGTGCCGCCTATGTTGCGGACACAGTAATTTATAAAGCAATAGTCTCCCGCCTCAACGATTCCTGCATGTGCCCAGTTCTCGTTTATGTCATATCGTTTGATTTCGTTCATCTTGTCACACTCCTAATTTTAAACTGTTCTGAAGGGCGTTTTCAACTTGGAGAAATGCTGCAAAACGCGCCATTTCTTTGGCGATCGTCTCTCTCATCTCATCGTTTGGCACGACTTGCGGTTCCCACCACCAGTTCCTGACAACGAACAGATCGGAAGAGCACACGTCTGAACTCCAGTCACTGACAACC
>CAJUQU010000104.1:0-4287 GCA_910588595.1 uncultured Lachnospiraceae bacterium
TCTGTGCGCCTAATTTTGTGGTATAGTTATAAAATCTAACCGCACAGGTAGAAATTTATTGCAGTGAATGAAAAAAACTGTTACATTAGATAAAGTTAAGAAAATTTTTTATGGAGGCAGACATGAGCTTTTTTCCTAAATATGCCGCAAGAATGTCAGCGGTCCTGCTGGCAGTCGTTTTTATGATGACAGGCTGTAAGGTCAAATTGAACGAGTACGGGAATACGAAGATCGTATTTATGACAGGGTTTGACAAGGATGAGGTATTCCGAATTGACAAGATCTCCTGCAGACTTCCGGAAGTGATGGTCTATCTGACAAACATGAAAAATCAATACGAGCAGGCGCTCGGAAGTCAGATCTGGCAGACTTCCTATGAAGGTGAGACGCTGGAAGAGAATCTAAAGGAGACGGTGCTTGCAAGGATCGCCCGCATCAAGGCAATGAACCTGCTGGCTGAGAAATATGAGATAAGCCTGTCGGATGAGGAGTCTGACAATGCCGCGAAAGCGGCAGGGAAGTACTATGATTCCCTGAATGACCGGGAGCTTCAGCTTTTGTCGGTGGATGAGAGATTGCTGCGCACAATGTATGAGGAGTATGCGCTGGCGGGAAAAGTATATGAGTACCTGATCGCAGATATCAATCCCGAGATCAGCGACGATGAGGCGAGGACCATCACGGTACAGCATATCCTGATCAAGACGTATTCAATGAACGAGGAGGGGGAACACGTTCCTTATTCAGACCAGGCAAAGAAAGAGGCATATCGAAAGGCGGGTGAAGCGCTCAGGAGGGCAAGGGACGGAGAGGACTTTGTGGGGCTGATCGCCGAGTACAATGAGGACGGTAATTCTTCCTATTCTTTTGGAAAAGGGACAATGGACACAGCTTTTGAAGATGCAGCTTTTAATCTGGGAACAGATGAGATCAGCGGTATCGTGGAAACGCAGCACGGATATCATATCATCAAATGTATCAGCACATTTGACAGGGATGAGACGGACCGAAACAAGATAAAAATAGTAGAGCAGCGCAGAAAAGAAGTCTTTAACGAGGAATACTCAGGGTTTGTGGAGGGGCTTACCAGAAGTCTTAATGAGGAGCTGTGGGAGACAGTGGGGTTGATCGATGATGCGGAAGTGACGACAAGCAGCTTTCTGGATGTCTATCAGGAAGTGTTTGACTGAATGAGCGCGGAGAGAAAAGAAAAATAAAAGAAGTATAAATAAAATATAAATTATTAGCACTCACATGAAATGAGTGCTAATTCCCTCTTGACTTTTATATGATGGGGTATTAAACTATCTAACAGCAGGATGAAACTTTCATCCGATGAATATGAAATTAAGACAAATCAAATACGAGAAAGGAATGTGATTTTTTATGGCAGAGAAGCGCGGAAACTTGTCGATCAACAGCGATAATATTTTTCCAATTATTAAAAAGTGGCTGTACTCGGATCATGATATCTTCTACAGAGAGCTGATCTCAAACGGCTGCGACGCCATCACAAAGTTAAATAAGCTTGAAATGATGGGGGAGTACGAATACCCTGCAGGTGTCAAAAAGGATATCCATGTCATCGTCAATCCAGAGGAAAAGACACTCAAGTTTATTGATACCGGACTTGGTATGACAGCGGAGGAAGTGGAGGAGTACATCAACCAGATCGCTTTTTCCGGAGCAACGGATTTTATAGAGAAGTACAAGGATAAGGCTAACGATGACCAGATCATCGGGCATTTCGGACTTGGTTTCTATTCTGCGTTTATGGTGGCAGATGAGGTTCATATCGATACGCTTTCTTATCAGAAGGATGCAGTGCCGGTACATTGGGAGTGCGACGGCGGCACAGAGTTCTCCATGAAGGACGGGGACAGGACAACAGTCGGTACAGAGATCACACTGTTTCTCAACGAGGACTGTTTAGAGTTCTGCAATGAGTACAAGGCAAGGGAAGTGATCAAGAAATACTGTTCTTTCATGCCGTATGAGATCTATCTGGAGAAAGCGAATGCACCAGAGGAGTTCGAGACCATCGATCCCGATGACAAGCGGGAGGACGATGTGGTGGTAGAGTCCTTTGAGGAGGAGAAGGAGATCCCAGGCGAGGACGGTGCAGAGCCGACCAAGGAAAAGGTGCCGAAATTAAAGATCAAGAAGCGCCCCGTACCGCTCAACGAGACGCATCCTCTGTGGGCAAAACATCCCAACGAGTGCACGAAAGAAGAATATATAGACTTTTACCGCAAGGTATTTGCCGACTATAAGGAGCCGCTCTTCTGGATCCATCTGAACATGGACTATCCGTTCAACATGAAGGGCATCCTCTATTTCCCCAAGATCAATATGGAGTACGAGTCCATCGAGGGGACGATCAAGCTGTACAACAACCAGGTGTTTATAGCAGATAACATCAAGGAAGTCATTCCTGAGTTTTTATTGCTGCTTAAGGGTGTGATCGACTGTCCGGATCTGCCGTTGAATGTATCGAGAAGTGCGCTGCAGAATGACGGTTTCGTGACGAAGATCAGCGAGTATATCACCAAGAAAGTTGCGGACAAGCTTTCCGGTATGTGCAAGACAGACAAGGAAAATTACGAGAAATACTGGGATGATATCAGTCCGTTCATCAAGTTCGGCTGCCTGAAGGATGACAAGTTCTGTGAGAAGATGACAGACTACATTCTGTTCAAGAATCTTGACGGAAAGTACCTGACACTGCCAGAGTGCCTTGAAGTCAAAAAGATCGATCCTGACGAGGCGGGGGACAAGGATGAAAATACAGCGTCCGCTACAGATGCTGAGACCGGTGAGAAGGTGGAGGCAGAAGTCGTCGATGAAAACGAGGGCGATACCGGACATACGGATGAGGAGACAAAAGAAAAGGTCATCTACTATGTGACAGACCTCGTACAGCAGAGCCAGTATGTGAATATGTTCAAAAAGGCTGGTATGGATGCAGTCGTGCTGCCGGATAAGATCGATCAGCCGTTTGTATCCCAGCTGGAGGCAAAAAATGAGGGGATCAAGTTTGCGCGCATTGACGCCGATCTGACAGATACCTTTAAGGCAGAGAACTCCAAAGAGGAGGAGGAAGAACTTGCCAAGAAGAGCGAGGAGATCACGGAGGTCTTTAAGAAAGCTGTAAACAATGAAAGTATTACTGTAAAGGTAGAGAAACTCAAGAATGAGGACATCGCTTCGATGATCACTGTCTCTGAGGAGTCACGCAGAATGCAGGATATGATGAAGATGTATGCGATGCCTGGAATGGATATGGGTATGATGGGCAGGGAGGGAGAAACACTGGTCCTCAATGCAAACAATCATCTTGTGTCATATGTGCTTGACAACAAGGAGGGCGAGAATGTGGAACTGATCTGTGAACAGCTCTATGATCTGGCATTGATCCAACAGTCGCCATTACAGCCGGATGCTATGACAAAGTTTATCAACAGAAGCAACAAGATCATGATGCTTTTGGCAAAGATCTAGCAGAGAGAAAGATGCGTATAAAAAATCCAGTAGGCAGAGCCTGCTGGATTTTTTATTTGTTAGATTCCATAACATAGAGCTGGGCTATACGATCGTTTTCGATAAACCATGAATCCTGGTCTTTGGTACCTGTTACCTGACAGAGTGTACTGCAGATGCCAAGGGTGGGATTCCAGAGATAGTCCAGTTCCTCATAAATACCGATCAGCACTTGTCTGTCCACCAGACCCGTGAATCCCAGATCTTTAACAGATCTTAGTCCGAGCTCAAAGCCCAGCCGGGGATTGCGTGTGGAGACAATAACGCCTTCTTTGAGGATATTGTGTATTGCCACACTCTCATAGCAGTCGCGAACAATACCGACCATGTGTACGTCACACGCGCGTGTGAGATTTTCGTCACGCAGATCTGTCTGCAGCAGATACCTTCCGTCCTGAGTTGGAAACGTAAAATTTTCATCTGCGGCATCTGAGTAGAGTACGAAACGTCCAACTCCTAGATAAACAGCAGGATATTCCCTGCCACAGTACATCACATAGAGTCCTTCGCGGTATTCACCGGTAGAGGTGCCTTCAAATTCAAAACGCTCCTTCATAGTTGCCTGCTTCTCCTTTTTCATAAATATAAGAGTTCAGCCATGTCCATTCACTATTTCAATCATATAATATGAGAAACATGATGACAAGAGGGTAGAGCGGGCGAAAAAAACAACAACACACTATTTTCGGAATCGTTGAATTTATAACAAAAAAACCTGTTTTATGCAATAATGATAAAATTGCAAAA
>CAJUQU010000104.1:4297-11372 GCA_910588595.1 uncultured Lachnospiraceae bacterium
AATATAAATGACAAAAATGCGACTACAAATAACTTTGAAAGAAAAACGAGTGGATAGGATCGCTGATATATGTACTATTTTGCAATAGTTTTCTATTGAAAGAGAAAGGAAGGTCAATGATATATGGTACAAACGGTTGAGGAAATATTGGCGGCTGCAAAGAGGGCGGGAGCTTCTGATGTGCACATCACGGTGGGGATTCCACCCAAAATGCGTGTGAACGGTAAACTGATCGCGATGGAAGGGGATCGGCTGCTGCCACAGGATACCCTTGAGATCGCCAATTCAGTGATGAACGATTCCCAGCGACAGCGCTTTGAGGAGAAAGGGGAAGTGGATATGTCCTTTGCCATAGCAGGTGAGGGACGTTACAGGGTCAATATATATAAACAGCGGGGATCGGCAGCCCTGGCATTCCGACTGGTAGATACAGTTGTGCCGTCCCCGGAGGTGCTGGGTGTTCCCGCGTCTGTCATTGATCTCTATCAGAAAAAGAGAGGGCTGATCCTTGTCACAGGACCGACCGGAAGCGGCAAGTCGACAACACTTGCAGCTATTATCGACAAGATCAATAATAACCGTGAAGCACATGTCATCACGCTTGAGGATCCGATCGAGTACCTGCATCAGCACAAACAGGCGATCGTCAACCAGCGTGAGATCGGGTTGGACACGATGTCCTATGCCAATGCGCTCCGGGCAGCGCTTCGCGAGGACCCGGATGTGATCCTCGTAGGTGAGATGAGGGACTTTGAGACGATCAGCGTGGCGATCACGGCAGCAGAGACGGGACATCTGGTCTTATCCACACTGCACACGATCGGTGCGGCGAGCACTGTGGATCGCGTGATCGACGTGTTTCCGCCGCATCAGCAGCAGCAGATACGCGTACAGCTGGCCAATGTACTAGAGGCAGTCATATCACAGCAGCTTGTACCCATGATCGGAGGGAAAGGACGTGTTGCGGCGTTTGAGGTACTGCATACCAATCCGGCGGTAAGGAATCTGATCCGTGAGGGAAAAACACATCAGATAACAAGTGTTATGCAGACGAACAGAAAAGCGGGAATGATGACGATGGACGACGCGCTCTGCCAGTTGTACAGCGAGTACAAGATCGACAGGGAGATGGCGCTTCAGTTCGCACAGGATCCGGAAAATATGAAAACAAAGCTTTTTTAATGAAAAATTGGGGAATATATATAGAATGAATGAGGAAGGAAGGTAGGAACACAGTATGAGACCAAATCCCAGACCACAGGAGATCTACAGACATTTCAAGGGAAATATTTACCAGATCATCACATTGGCACGCCACTCAGAAGACGGCATGAAGATGGTGGTATATCAGCAGATGTACGCGCCATATGAGGTTTATGTGCGCCCGCTCGAGATGTTCATGAGCAGGATCGATACCAGGAAGTATCCTGGCGAGAAACAGGTTTATCGCTTTGAGAAACTTGATATCAGAGGTGAGGAGGACACAGGCCGGAAGAGAACGGATACGAATGCAGGTGAGCAGTCTCCGATAGAGGACACAAGTGCCATGAACGAGGATGGATTTGCCCTGGATGCAGGGCTTGTGGCTTTTCTGGACGCAGATTCCTATGAGAAAAAGCTGCAGATACTCAGTTCGCTCCATCCGACAATAACAGATGCCATGATCGATACGATGGCTGTGAGTCTCGACACCGAAGTAAAGGAAGGAGACATAGAGTCCCGATATAACGAGATCAAAAACTGTCTATTGACCATGGAACGATTTGAGTGCAACCGGCTTAGGCCATAACAAGATAGCGAGGAGAATTTATTATGAAATTATTATCGATAGCGATCCCATGTTATAATTCGGCAGCGTACATGCGCAAGTGTATCGATTCCCTGCTCCCGGGCGGGGAGGATGTGGAGATCATCATAGTCAATGATGGTTCGAGCGATAGCACCCCGCATATCGCGGAGGAGTACCGCGAGCGCTTTCCAGGGATCATCAAAGTAGTGAACAAGGAAAACGGCGGTCATGGTTCTGCGGTCAATGCAGGCATTGAACAAGCCAGGGGACTTTACTTCAAAGTGGTGGACAGCGATGACTGGGTGAGCCAGAGTGCATATATACAGATACTGGACAAGCTGAAAGAACTGCTGCAGGGTGGAAGCTCCATAGATATGCTCGTAAGCAATTTTGTCTATGAGAAGGAAGGCGAGAAGCGCAAGAAAGTTATGAAGTATCATCATGCGCTGCCGCAGGAGGAGATCTTTACATGGAAGGATGTGCGCCATTTCAAAATAGGACAGTATATTTTGATGCACTCGGTGATCTACAGGACCAACCTTCTGCGTGATTGTGGATTGAAGCTTCCTGAGAATACCTTTTATGTGGATAACATCTTTGTTTTCAATCCGCTTCCATATGTCAAGACAATGTATTATATGGATGTGAATTTCTACCGCTATTTTATCGGGCGCGCAGACCAGTCTGTCAATGAGCAGATCATGATCGGGCGGATCGACCAGCAGATCAGGGTAAATAAACTGATGGTGGATTACTATGTGGCGGAAAAACAGCATATCCTGGCAAACGGCAAGGTGAGGAAATATATGGTCAACTATCTCGATATCATCACGACCGTATCTTCTGTGCTGTTGATCCGATCCGGGGTTGAGGAGAACCTCGAGAAGAAAAAAGAACTCTGGCAGTATATCAAGACAAAGGATAAAGTGCTGTGGGCGCGTCTTCGGATGGGGCTTCTTGGAAACGCCATGAACCTGCCGGGAAAACTCGGCAGAAAGATCACAGTCGACGGTTATAAGATCTGCCAGAGGATATTCCACTTTAATTAATGCTTGTAATATTGTGGAAAAACAGGTATACTAGAGCGTGTTTGTAGATCAAATTGATAACTTAAAATACGCAGATACGGAGGAGAGATTCATGTATTCACTTGATGAAGTAAGAAAGGTAGATCCCCAGATTGCAGACGCAATCGTGGAAGAGCAGGAGAGACAGAACAGCCATATCGAGCTGATCGCTTCCGAGAACTGGGTTAGTAAGGCTGTTATGGCAGCGATGGGAAGTCCGCTGACAAACAAGTACGCGGAAGGATATCCCGCAAAGAGATATTATGGTGGCTGCGAGTGCGTGGATGTGGTGGAGAATCTTGCCATTGAGCGCGCAAAGGAGCTGTTTGGATGTGATTATGCAAATGTCCAGCCGCACTCCGGCGCACAGGCAAACATGGCAGTGCAGTTTGCAGTGTTACAGCCAGGTGATACCATCATGGGTATGAATCTTGACCACGGTGGACATCTCACGCACGGCTCCCCGGTCAATATGTCTGGAAAATATTTCCATGTAGTGCCTTATGGCGTGGATGACAATGGTTTCCTAGACTACGATAAGATGCGCGAGCTGGCATTGGAGTGCAGGCCGAAGATGATCATCGCCGGTGCGAGTGCATATGCCAGAACAATCGATTTTAAGCGTTTCAGAGAGGTATGCGATGAGGTCGGTGCTGTCCTCATGGTCGATATGGCGCATATTGCGGGTCTGGTGGCAGCAGGACTCCATCCAAGCCCGATGCCGTATGCCGATGTCGTGACGACAACGACACACAAGACCCTGAGAGGACCAAGAGGGGGACTGATCCTCGCAAACAAGGAGGCGGCTGAGAAATACAATTTCAATAAGGCGATCTTTCCGGGGATTCAGGGAGGACCACTCATGCATGTGATCGCGGCAAAAGCGGTCTGTTTCCAGGAGGCGCTCAGCGATGCGTTCAAGACATACCAGCAGCAGATCATAAAGAACGCGCAGGCGCTCTGCAAAGGATTGACAGACAGGGATATCAAGATCGTTTCAGGCGGCACAGACAACCATCTGATGTTAGTGGATCTCACGACATATGATCTCACAGGCAAGGCTGTCGAGAAGCTGATGGACGAGGCTCATATTACATGCAACAAAAATACGATTCCCAATGATCCGAAGTCCCCGTTCGTCACAAGCGGTATCCGTCTTGGAACACCTGCTGTGACTAGCCGAGGCATGAAGGAAGACGACATGGACAAGATTGCAGAGGCGATTGCCATGGTGATCAAGGAGCAGGAAAATGGGATTGCCGGCGCAAGGGCTATCGTAGAGTCACTTACAGACCGGTATCCGTTGATCTAAATTATGAAAGACGAAAAGACAAGCAGGCGGGAAAGAAGGCGCAGACGTCTGAGAAATCAGATCCTGGCGTATCTGGTAATGATCATCATTGTTGCAATGGTGCTGACAGCAGGTTATTTCGGCGCAAGGATCGTTATCGATTATGTGAATGATTACAATGAAAAAGTAAACAGAGTGATCGAGGAAGCTGAATCCAGTGTGGCGGAGGAGCAGGACAGTGAGCCGTTCATCGAGGAGGAGTCGGAGAGCAGCTCGGATGAGCTCGAAGGATATAAGCCTCCTGTTGAGGAGGATCCGCTGAATACACTGATCGAGTCTTTGCTGAGTGATATGACAACAGAGGAGATGATCGCAGGGATGTTTGTCGTGACACCGGAGTCTATCACCGGGGTCGGGACAGCAGTCCAGGCGGGAGACGGCACGAAAGCCGCAGTCACAGAAAATCCTGTAGGCGGACTTGTGTATGCGCCAAAGAATTTTAACACACCAGAACAGTTTACAGAAATGATCACAAAAACCAGGAGTTATTCCAAATATCGGATATTTACGATCGTGCGTGCCGAGTGCGGTTCAACAGACTTTGGGCTGGAGGCAGCAGCGAAGGTATCGGAACTTTCAGATCCCGAAAATGCCAGACAGTCGTACAGTGCGATCGCATCGAAAATTGCGTCATATGGCATTGATATGAATCTGGCTCCGGCAGTGGATGAATTCCTTCTGGGGGAGGCTGCCGGCTCGGATGCCTCGATGGCTGCGGCTTTTGTGAATATGGCAGTGCAGGCAATGCAGGAGGCAAAAGTGAGTGCTGTCTTGCAGAAGTTTCCTGGTGCAGAGGCCGGCACCAAAACGCTTGAGGAACTAAAGAACAGTGAGTTTGCTGTTTACGCTGCAGCCATACAGGGCGGTGTGGACTGCATCATGGTTTCACACATCCAGGTAAATAGTATCACAGGGGACGACACACCGTCATCACTGTCGCCGGTGATGGTCAGTGACATGCTCCGGAGTACGTTGGGCTTTCAGGGAGTGGTGGTGACAGACTATCTTGACGATAGCGCTATTACAGACAGATACAGTTCTGCCGAGGCGGCGGTAGCTGCGATACAGGCTGGCGCGGATCTGCTCCTGTCGCCGGAAGATTATCAGGAAGCATACGAGGGTGTCCTGCAGGCGGTCACGGACGGCACGATCACACAGGAGCGCATTCATGATTCCATTTATCGGATCTACTGTGTCAAGTACAAAAATGTGATAGAGTCCTTGTAAAAATAGTTGACAAACGAAGAATAGTGTAGTAAAATATATTTTGTCCGTGGGAATCACGGACAAAATATAGATGTGCGATAGTGGCGTAGTTGGTAACGCGCGACCTTGCCAAGGTCGAGACCGCGGGTTCGAGCCCCGTCTATCGCTCTTTATTAAAAGTCCTTGGCTTTCAAGGATTTTTTTTATGCACACGGGCACCCAGAGGAGGACTGTCATCAAACCGATAAATCGGTTCGCTGACGGGTGCCCGGCGCGCGAGTAGGGGAGAAGGTCATTCCCCTGCTCGATTAAATTGTCAGCTGATTTTTGCTATGGAGAGGGGATGGGGATAATGGATAATTCAGAATTGACAAGACGGTCCGTGTTTATTGTCGGTCACAAAAATCCGGATACAGATTCGATCTGTTCTGCGATCGCGTATGCGTATCTGAAAGGCAAGTGTGACGCCACCTGTGAGTATGTTCCGGCAAGGGCAGGACAGGTAAATCAGGAGACACAATATGTATTAAACGCCTTTCATACAGACCCGCCTGTCTATCTTCACGATGTCATGACAGATGCCCGGGATATCGACATGAACGATGTGGAAGGCGTGACGGAGGATGTTTCGCTCAAAAAGGCGTGGCATTTGATGCGTGACAGAGGAGATGTCACCGTGCCGGTCATTGAACAGCAAAGGCTGACAGGCATTATCACGATCGGCGATATCGCGAATGCGTACATGGATGTGTATGACAATGGGATCCTGTCAAGGGCGAAGACTTCCTATAAGAATATACTAGAGACATTGGACGCAGAGATGATCGTGGGAGATGCGGGTGGTTCTTTTGAGAGCGGAGAGGTAGTCATAGCGACAGCGAATCCGGATGTTCTCGAGGATTATATCCATGAGGGAGACATGGTCCTGCTGGGGAACCGCTATGAGACACAGCTCTGCGCGATCGAGATGGGCGCTGCATGCGTTGTGGTCACGATGGGTGCCAAGATCTCCAAGACCATACAGATATTTGCCAGGGAACACAACTGCATATTGATCAGCACACCGTATGATACAGCAACAGTTGCACGGTTGATCAACCAAAGTATGCCGATCGGCTATTTCATGCGGCGTGAGAAACTGACAACCTTTAAGATCACCGATAAGACCGAGAGTATCAGGGCTATCATGAAAAAGAAGAGATATCATGATTTTCCGGTGCTCGACGAGGAGGACAAATATGTCGGCATGATCTCTAGAAGGACGCTGCTGAACCTGCGCAAAAAGCAGCTGATACTGGTTGACCACAATGAATTGTCGCAGACGGTTGACGGGATAGAGTCGGCAGATATCCTTGAGATCATCGACCATCACAGGATCGGCACGCTTGAGACGGTTTCGCCGGTGTTCTTTAGAAACCAGCCGCTGGGCTGCACGGCGACCATCATTTATCAGATGTACCAGGAAAAGGGGATCGAGATACCTCAAAATATTGCGGGGCTCATGATGGCTGCGATCATATCAGATACCTTGATGTTCCACTCGCCGACAGCCACTGAGGCAGATAAGGCAGCGGCGGCAAAACTCTCTGAGATCTGCGGTGTAGAGATTGAGGAGTTTGCGATCGACATGTTTGGAGCGGGCAGCAATCTCGGTGACAAGAC
>CAJUQU010000105.1 GCA_910588595.1 uncultured Lachnospiraceae bacterium
GACGCTATGGCGTCGTTATATAGATGGCGGGAATGATTTTTCAAACACGCTCTAGAGGCCTTTCATAAATGTAGGTACATTTTCTCGCCGCCTTGATATCCTCCCCAAAGGGTAAAATCGCGACAAAACCGATTATTTGTTACATTATATCACCCATCTATATTGTATACTTTACTTTTGGGCTTGAAAATATAGAATACAGAACAGCCTCGAATCTTTATTGTTCACATTTCGGGTGTTGATTTGATCGCGATATCTCCATAAAATTAGACAGTGTATCGCAGTACGAAAAGTATTGTGATATTTTTGTGACATTTTCGTGTTATCCTATAAGCGAAAGGAAGTGATGCCATGAGGCTTTTAGTCGTTGAGGATGACCGTCTCTTGAACAATACGCTCTGCTATAATCTTTCAGTGGCGGGCTACACAGTGGACGCTGCCATGACAAAATCAGCAGCCGTCAGTTTCTGTGAAGCGCAGGATTATGATCTGATTGTGCTGGATGTCAATTTGCCGGATGGAAACGGATTTGACTTCTGTATGGAAATCAAAGAGCACCGTCCGGATACCGCCGTGATTTTCCTGACTGCAAACGATATGGAAAGCGATATGCTGAGAGGGTTTGAATTGGGGGCAGACGATTATGTGACAAAGCCGTTCCATATCAGCGTATTTCGAAAAAAGGTTTCCGCTTTGCTGAGCCGCATCCAGAAGCAGACAGGTGGAGATTGCTACACAGACGGCACACTGTCCGTCAATTTTTCGGAATTGACTGCCACTCTCGCAGGAGAGACGGTTATCTTCACGCCGATGGAATACCGTTTGCTAAAAGTGCTGGTGAGAAATCCGCAAGTCGTTCTGACCCGGCAGAGGCTCCTTGAAAAGTTGTGGGACGCAGATGAAAATTTTGTGGATGAACACGCATTGACTGTAGCGATCAGCCGTATCCGGGGAAAAATCGAAGCAGGCGGCATGCAGTATATCAAAACGGTCTACGGCATGGGCTACATGTGGATTGGGGGGATAAAGAAGTGAATCACAGCAGACTTTCTATCAACTGCGCCTGTGCGGTGGGGGCAGCCTTTTGGGGTTCGTTTTCCATGATGACCGTTACCGCGGCTTTTCTCTATACCAAAAATCCGGCAATCGTGTGGCTGGGGTTGCTGTTTATCCTGCTGCTGTTTACCTGTGCAGCTCTTTTCGTCGTCTTTCTGCGCCGGAAGCTGGCAGTGTTTTCGGACAGGCTGTGCGAAACAATGGATCATATGCTGGACGGAGTATCGGCTCCACCGCAAGTCTGTGAGGAAGAAGATTTGTTTTGCAAGATCGATCACCGGCTGATCCGCCTATATGAAGTTATGCGGGAAAACAGGGAGAGCATCGCAAACGAGAGGGCTGATTTGCAGGAATTGATCTCTGATATTTCCCATCAGGTAAAGACGCCGATTGCGAATCTACAGATGATAAACGCCACTTTGCTGGAACAGCCTTTGACAGAGGAAAAGCGTCAGGAATTTTTGCAGGCATCCAGCAGCCAGCTTGAAAAACTGGACTTTCTTATGCGGGCAATGATAAAGACCTCTCGGCTGGAAATCGGTGTGATCTGTCTGGACAGAAAGACGCAGCCAATTTACGACACGTTGGCGGCGGCGCTGGGCGGGATTCTGCTGAGCGCAGAAAAGAAAGCGATTCATGTCAGTGCAGACTGTCCCTCCGATATACTGCTGACCCATGACAGGAAATGGACAAGCGAAGCCCTGTTCAATATTTTGGATAATGCTGTGAAATACACGCCGTCGGATGGCGCTATCCAGGTGTCCGTTCAGAGCTGGGAGCTGTATGTGAAGATTGACATTACAGACAGCGGCAAAGGTATAGCGGAGAGCCGGCAGGGAATGATCTTCAAACGCTTTTACCGGGAGGAAGAAGTACACGATGTGGAGGGCATCGGCATAGGGCTGTACCTCGCCCGTGAGATCGTCACCATGCAGGGTGGCTATATCAAGGTGACTTCGGCAGTGGGCAGCGGCTCTACATTTTCAGTGTTCCTGCCGCGCAATTAAATACAATTGAATATATGAAAAGTCACGAAACTGTGACATTTCAAGGGTAAAAAACCAGCGACCTGTGACATTTCTGTGAGAATTGGCTGTTATGATAGCGGCATCACAGAAAGGATGGTGCTTACCATGAACGTTTTGCAGACAACTGATCTCAAAAAATATTACGGCGCGGAGCCGAACATCACAAAGGCGCTGGACGGTGTGTCGCTCTCCATTGAGCAGGGGGAATTTGTCGCCATTGTCGGGACTTCCGGCAGCGGCAAGTCCACCCTGTTGAACATGATGGGCGGCCTGGATGTGCCGACCTCCGGCAGCGTCAAGGTAAAGGACAGGGAACTGGCAAAACTGGACGACGAGCAGCTTACGATCTTCCGCCGGCGCAACATCGGCTTTGTCTTCCAAAACTACAATCTTGTCCCTGTTTTGAATGTCTATGAAAACATCGTCCTGCCCGTAGCGCTGGACGGCGATGCGGTGGATAAAAAATTTATGGACGAAGTAGTACGCATGCTGACCCTTGGGGACAAACTGAACAATATGCCGAACAATCTGTCCGGCGGGCAGCAGCAGCGCGTCGCCATAGCCCGCGCCCTCGTTTCCAAACCTGCCATCGTCCTGGCTGACGAACCGACAGGCAATCTGGACAGCCGGACAAGCAGCGACGTGTTGGGGCTTTTGAAAGTTACCAGCGATACATTTCATCAAACCGTGGTGATGATCACGCACAACAACGAGATCGCCCAGCTTGCCGACCGCATTGTCCGCATTGAGGACGGTAAAATCGTGCAGTAAAGGAGGGGCAGGAACATGAATGATATTCTCTTTGGGAACAACAATACAAAAGTAATTAGAAACCTTTCAAAAAGGTATTTCAAGAAAAACAGGGTGCGAAATGTTACCGCGATCCTGGCTATCACAATGACAGCGTTTTTATTTACTTCAATTATCTCTCTCGCATTTAACATGGTTTCTTCCCTGCAGCTCTCCATGTATATGCAAAAGGGAAGCAAGGCAGATGGTACGCTGAGTTATATGACAGAAGAACAGTATCAGCAGCTTGCCAAGAGCGATCTCATTCAGGAAGCAGGGCACAGGCGTTTCCTTGCGTATGCCGGCAACGCTGTTGGCCATGCTGTTGAGATCAACTATGCTGACAGCGTACAGCAGGAATTGACATTCTGTGCGCCGAGCCACGGGGGCGCGCCCCAAAAGGCGAATGAGATTACCACCACCGACCGTGCGCTCAAGGCTTTGGGCGTCGAAGTCAAAATCGGCGCTTCGGTTCCGGTAGAATTTGAAGTGCGTGGGCAGACGTATCACTATGACATGGTGCTTTCCGGCTGGTGGGAAGCCCGCTACGATGATGTCAGCCGAATGATTGTATCAGAGCAGTTCGTAGAGGAAAACCCCGAAATATTCCAAAACACCTATGCAGCGGACGGGGAAATGGCAGGGCTTACGTTCTCTGATGTGGTGTTGAAAAACAAGGGAAATGTAAAAGACCAGTTAGAAGATTTTGTGCGCAGCATAGGTGCCAACCCGGACAACATCGGGACCGATAATTTTATCCTTTGCAGCGCAAATCAAATGACTCAGGAAATGACATCAGGGGAAACCGTTTTATTTGCTGTGATAGCTGCGCTTTTATTTGTGGTATGCGGCTATCTGCTGATCTACAATGTTTTTGATATTTCTGTCATGCAGGATGTGCGGCAATATGGTTTGCTGCGGACGATCGGAACATCTTCCCGGCAGATTAAAAAACTGGTAATCCGGCAGGCATTCTGGCTGACCCTCATTGGTTTACCGGTCGGGTTGATCGCCGGCTTTTTTGCCGGATGGCTGGCACTGCCGGTTGTGATGAACTTTTTCCGCTTTGAACACAAGTCGGCAATGTCGGCTATGCAGATCTCAACTTCCCCTTTGATCTTTGTCATTGCGTCCTTGTTTACAATTTTTACTGTATATATCAGCACGCGAAAGCCTGCAAAAAAAGCAGCGAATGTATCGCCGTTAGAAGCTGTCCGGTACACAGAACAAGATGATCATAAAAGGAAATCTTTTAAGCGAATCCATGGAGCCAAACTGCCCCTCATGGCTTTGTCCAACTTCGGACGGAACAAACGGCGCTCGGCATTTATTATCATTTCCTTGCTGCTATGCATGGTTTTTGTCAATTCGGCTGTCATTATCACGCAAAGCATCGATGAAGAAAAATTTATCAGCCGCAGCACAAAAACAGACTATACGGTTTATAACGCTATTGTTGCCAATGTTTATGAAGGGTTCAAATACCATTCAGACGAACTTCCCACATCGGTTGTTGATTTTATCAACCAGCAACCGGCGATCGAAAGCGGGAGAAGCCTTTACCGAAACACGCTGGATGACACAAATGTGTTGGTTGATTATGGCATTGGGCGTTTATCCTGCTCAGGTACTTGGGAGGAAGAAGACGGTCGTATCAGTAGATCGTATAGTGGCTTTTCCATGTTGACTGCGCCCGAGGCGGAAAATCTTTTTTATGGAAATATCTATGGGGCATCTGAACAGTTTTTCACTGATCTGACAATCTTTGATGGCGAAAAAGATGCAGAAGTTCTAAACCAGAAGTTGCAGACCGGGGAATATGTGATACTTGGATGTTTTGTGGACAATCTGACCGGAGAGCCTAAAGAAACACTCCTTACAGAGCAGCTGCAAGTAGGAGACCGCATTTCTTTCTATAAAGAGGGCGAACTGTTTCAGACTTGTACGATCCTCGCAAGGGCAAAGGTGGTAGGCATGGAAAGAGAAACGAATTCGTCGACGACCGCACAGAATAACATCGGAAGAGATGCCCCGCTCATCTACATGACCGACAGTATGTTCATGCAGATCTATGACAATCCAACCAGATTCAGTTATGGGTTCAATGTGTCCGAGGGGCAGGAAGCACAGATAGATGCTTTTTTGAGTGATCTCACACAAAACAATCCCGCTGTTGCCTATACCTCCACCGAACTGCTGAAACAACAAACGGCATCCATGCGAATCATTGTTTTGCTGGTGGGCGGCATGATCGCAGCGATCATGGCTTTTGCCGGGCTGATCAACTTTACCAATATGATGATCACCAGCATTATTGCCCGCCGCAACGAATTTGCTACGATGCAGAGCATTGGCATGACAAACCGGCAGCTTCGCCGTCTAATGGTCTATGAGGGGTTATATTATGCCGCGGGAGCAGATATAGCTGGCTGTATGACCGCGGTTATATTTGCGCTGACAGTCCTGAAAAATGCCTTGAATGCGCCATCTATGTGGTTCTTTACGATGCACTTTACGCTGGCTCCTGCTCTGATCGTGGCATTGGTCTATGTATTTCTGGCAACGGTCATTCCTGCCATTGCGCTGCATTTCTTTAACAATGGAACGGTAGTCGAGCGGTTGAGAATGGTGGAATAAATCTTATAATTTGAAAAACCAGGGATTTTCCCTGGTTTTTAAGTTTGATGCGCCCCATGCAGCTTACAATTCTAATTTCTTTGCTCTGACGCTGCACAAGTTCCCCACAGTCACGCGCCGCATCTTCCACAAGGGTTATCATCATTTCAGTCAGTGGGATCACAACGCGTCTCTCCTTGTAATAGACGACAGCAATGGTGCCGTTTTCTTTCTGGGCGCCCTCGGTTGCTGTTTTGAATCAAATTAGATTGTGGGAAATGCCTTTTTGTTATATAATATTTAAAGAAGAAAGCGTCCGGACTGTAAAATACGGATCAGCGCATGTCGGTATAAAGAGGAAAGATGCGTCAATGGTTTTTATGAAGAAAATCATCAGAAATGGTAATTACTGAGAAGAATATGGATGTGGTATTGATATGATGTCATTACAGGAACAGATAGTTCAGAAAGTCAACAGCTTGTCAGAAGATAATTTACAGTTCTTATCGGAAATGATAGAGCGCTTTATGTGGACTGGATCGGAAGAAGAAAAAGCAGAGCCAGATTCCAATTCCAATCGATATTCAGGCATGTTGGATGACAGCAATTTTAAAAATGAAGGTAATGGCGTGCTGACAACTAAAATGAAAGCATTTATAGAATTAGAAGAAATGTTGACTCCGGTATCAGAAGAACTGGATTATGATAAGGAACTGGCGGAAGCAGCCTTTTTATGTCGATACGAGAAAAATCATAAGCCTTTGTGCAAGTGAGAAAGTGCAGGGAGTTATCGCGTTTCATAGTCTGCCTAATATCTTCTATATTTTAAGAAAAAGTCATTCAGATACTGACAGGAGGAAAATGTTGAGAAGATTGTGCTTGGTGCTGCGTGTGGTAGGTGCAAGCCATGAAAGGGTTTGTTCTGCAATAGAACGCGATGATTTTCCGGATTTTGAGGATTGCCTCCAAGATGAATGTGCAAAAGAAATTTCTGCTGATTTCATTGTAACAAGAAATATAGAAGATTTTCGAAGCGCTAAAGTAAAAGCGATAACTCCTCGGGATCTTCTGGTGTTGGTTGGTGAGGGCAAACAATTGGAAATGATTTTTCAAACACGCTCTAATTTATGTACGATTGAAGACTAGTACTTGTGGCGGTTGCCGTGTCCTATATTTATGAAGTGATATGATCAAAACATGAAAGATATGGACGAATGAACATTGATAGAGGAGTGTAAGTATGATCAAGGCAGTTATTTTTGATATGTATGAAACTTTAGTAACTCATTTTGACAGTCCGCTATATTTTGGAGTGCAGATAGCACAAGATTTAGGAATACCCGAAAATATATTTCAAGAGTTATGGGGACATACAGATCACGATAGAACGATTGGGAAAATAACCTTAGAAGATGCACTCGAAGATATTATGAGAAAAAGCGAATGTTATTCAGAAGAATTATTAGATTTCGTAGTACAAAAACGAATAGACGCTAAAAACGAGTGTTTTGAACATTTAAATAAAGAAATAATTCCTATGCTGCGCATTCTAAAAGAAAAGCAAATAAAAATAGGATTAATTAGTAATTGTTTTTCAGAAGAAGTAAGTGTGATCAAAAACAGCATTCTATTTTCATATTTTGATGTAAGTTGTTTATCATTTGAACAAGGTATTTCAAAACCCGATAAAGAAATCTATTATCGGTGTATGGAAAAACTTCACGTGAATGCTGAAGAATGTTTATATGTAGGTGATGGCGGTAGTCAGGAATTGGAAACTGCGGAAATGTTAGGGATGAAGGCAATTCAGGCGGTATGGTATTTCAAAGAGGGAACACAGCAGCCGGTTGGCAGGAAGAATAATTTTTTGCAGGCAGGATCGCCATTAGAAATTATTGACTATCTAAAGACTATTTCCAGTTGGACGATCCTTGAGCAGATAAGCCATGAAACAATGGTGTTTATGCGTGGCAAATACTGTTTGGACGAAATCGGAGATGGCAAAGGTGAATTGAAATTTAAGCAGGGTCAAAAGACGATTGTTACAGTATATATTCATGAGGATAGATTTACTTTTCTAATTATTTTTGGCAAAAAAGAGCGTGCGTGTTTTGAAATGCAGAAAAGCGAATTTTCAAAATATGTGTGTGATCATTATGACAATTCAAAAGTTTACCATGATGGGAAATGGATGTATATTGATGTAAACACTTTGGCGCAATTAGAAGAGGTCAAAAAACTCATATTTATAAAAAAGAAGCCGAATCGCAAGCCTTTTCCAAAGGAAAATGCGCTATATTCCAAATGTGGTCAGCGCTGTGATTTGTGTGTCCATTATATTCATACAAGTGATGAACTGCGGACGACTATGGAAGGTTCATTAAGTAAAATGTGGGGGCAGACAGATTGGAGTATGCGTTGTGAGGGGTGCTACAGTGACAATTGCTACTGTAAAGATGATCTATGCAATGCGAAAGAGTGTGCGTCGAAGAAGGAAGTGGCAGAGTGCAGGGAGTGTGAGGAATTTCCATGTATAAAGGCAACGTCTGCGGATTATCGCTCTATGATACATACGGAAGTTCATTTTGCTGATGAGATAACCTGGGGAATTCTTCCGTATGTTCCGATGCAGTATGAAGATCAGTAAGTAATTGTAGATTTGCTGTTTGGAAGTGTGGGGAGCAGGTTAAGGAAAAAGCTGTGGAAAGAAGTATGGGGTGTGGCGGCTGCTATGCTCCATATTTTTGTGGAAAATGGAGATTGAAAGTGATATAATCTACGGAATGGATGTAAGGAGAGAACGGCATGGAATATATATTTGAAACAGAACACTTGAGGATTAGAAAATTTGAGGCGGAAGATGCCCAATGCCTATATGAAAATCATTTGGAGGAAGAAGTAAAAAGGTGGATCCCAAATGAAAGCTATGCAGATCTGGAAGAAACGAAAGAAGCGATCAAATTTTATGTGACCTGTGTGAATGGCAGGCATTTACCATATGTGTTGGCTGTTGAGCTGAAAGAAACAGGTGAATTGATAGGCGATACAGGTGTAAACGAGGTAGAAGGAAGTCCTGATGAGGTAGAAATAGGTTACGTGATATGTAAAAAGTATAGTGGCAACGGGTATGCTTCTGAATTATTAAAAGCGATGACAGCGTTTATAAAAAGAACTTTTGGAATGAATATTTTATACGGACGTGTGATGCGTGGAAATAATGCTTCTGTGAGAGTTCTTGAAAAAAATGGTTATGAATTTGTTAAGGTAGAATTTGGGGCGGAAGATGACCCTTATGGTAACGGAATGTTAATTTATAAGAAATTATGTATTGTGCAGCAGGTCAGCTTATGAAAGCAGGACTACCTTTTATATTATAGAATCATTTTGAATATTGGTCAGAATATGGAATAAATAATCTGATAGTAAAATATTAATATTCCTCATCAGAATTGCACATCCACAGTCATTACAATGTTATGTGGCATATCCGCTAAAAGATTTTAGACATATTTGTCTACAGCTTGCACAAGCGCGTTAAATGATATGTATATTGAGGAAAGCAGCGGAGTGACGATTAATTATGGCAATAAGCAGTTGGGAATGAATGCGGCTATGGTGGAGTGCATGGTAAGGTGTAATGTGCAATTCTGACAGCATCAGATGCACACTCCCCACAGAATGTTGACTTATATAATAATGAACGACTTGATTCAATCTGTATAATTGGATGTGACAAGTGAAACTATGATGTGGGATTTTTAAATAGTGTAAAGGACTGATTATTGATATGAAAGACAATATGGAAAGGTATAGAGGAAATTATATAACGGAAATGCGTAAAGATGTAGGACATGCGCCTCTTATGGTAATAAGCTGCGGAGTTATTATCGAAAATGATAGTGGGGAAATATTGCTTCAAAAGCGACAAGATAATGGACTCTGGGCACTCATTGGCGGTTCTATGGAGATTGTCGAGAATATATTGAAGTAGTAAAAAGAGAAGCATTTGAGGCACATTCAGAGCAGGGAAAACATTTCAATCTATTATGCAAAATTGAATTACTCTGCTTTTATGCATGTTACCGCAAGACTTGCACTCAAGCTGATTCTGGCAGATCTGAAATCACAGCCGATATTTCTGTGCATAGGTAACACCATGGTCTCAAAATTCAGGAAGAAATTTGAGGATGTGTGAAAGTTGTTTGATCATGCGGCGGATGGTTTATTTACTATGCCCTTTGTTTCTTGGCTGCCTTCTACTTATTTGTTTCAAATTTCAACCTGAGAATATAGATTTCAGCGGAATGTATGGTATACTATTGTAGAGCGTGCGTCAAACACGCTCCAACGAACGTTCTTCATTATTAAATTATTAGTTCCGGAGTTTTTGTTGCAAGCGCAGGCACAAGGAAGATTCCAGACAGCTATTTTAAGTATCAGGGAGTGAAACTATGTATACGATCAACAGAGACGACATGCTCGAACTCACACGCCGCATGACACCCAAGAGAAACTGCTTCTCGCGCATTGCAGGCGCTTATTTTGACGAGGAAGGCTTCATCGACGGCACTTTTAACCGTCATTTTCTGAAATTATCCCAGAAAGATATCGAGACGAACCTGCAGCTCGCAAAGACTGTGCCATTCTCGGAGACAAACAAAAATCTGAAATACTACCCTTTTTCCAGGGAAGACGAAAAAGCCGGACATACCTGGCAGATGCTCATGGGTCTGAAAGACTGCGAGCTGAAAAATGATGCGTTGTTGGAACTCTTCTATGAATTTATCGGGGAAAAATACAGGACAGATAAACCGTATGGCGTCAGAATCCTCTACGGCAGCTACGATATCCCCCTAAAGTCGAAAGACAAGGAGAGCCTGTGGGAGTCAGAGGAAGTCTACAAGTTCATCATATGCACCTTCTGCCCGCTGCACGGCGATTATGAGGCTGGTGCTCCTGAGTGCGGCTTTTTGTTTCCGGCATTCACAGACCGCAGCGCTGATATCCACGGCATCATGGTCTATCAGGCTGATGAAAAGCACCCGCACGAAGAACTTGTCAGGGATATTTTATTTTAGCGTATGTGTGAAAAAACTTTAGACTTTAACTGGAATCTGTACGATATTGTTATTGAGTTTCCGTCAACTTTTGGATCGCTTCTTCTCTGGTTAACACAAAAAAGAAGTTCTTGCCGTTGTTGGATTCATAGATGAAATCCTTCAACGGTTTGCTTGTGTACTGGGAGTAATCTCCATAAATAGCAACTCTGACATGGTAATTGATAAACTTTTGAAGTATCTCGCCCGCCATGCCGCTGCTGAGGACAAAAAATTCCTCACACACCGCAGCTTTATCGATCACGATATTGGTTGCTTCCGTTTCATACTTAACAGTCATTGCCAGATCTAAAGCGGATTGCGTATCAACGATGACCTTTTCATCACTGGAAATAACTGCAATGTCTGTTCCATTGTCTTTCAAGTGTTCAATATTCATAATAAATCCTCCATGTCGCACCTGCGGCTCAAACAAAAAGAAAAACGCATATGCAGTACAAATTCCAGTTGAGTCTATATTATACACCGATTGGGGTAAATTATCAAAGGTGTCCCAGACCAGTACATCATGCAGAGTGGCGGCTGGTCATCCGATAAGACTAAAAGCAACCTGCCAGGCACAATCAAAGATTATGAGAGAAAATATACCGACTTGAGAGTAAAAAGTTCTATCAAAAAAATAACTCTTCCATATGGACTTGTGAGTTGTAAGTTATCAATAAAAAAATAACCCTTCCATATGGTTTTATG
>CAJUQU010000106.1 GCA_910588595.1 uncultured Lachnospiraceae bacterium
TCCTTGGTTCCAAAATAACTCTTTTATGTTTTTATTTTCTTCACGTAAAAATTCATACAAAATACTACTGAAGGTAGTATAACCCATAGCAGCAAAGGGAATCAAGCTAACAAAAAATAACAATGCATATCTTGCTTTTGTTTCCGAAAACATTAAATATATAAAACCACCAATTAAAATCATTGGCAGAATCAAAGAATTTGTATACTCCTTTCGCTTATGTCCAAATATCAACTGCAAAAGTGAACCAAATAATATACAAAATTCTAAAACATTCCAAAATTTCATTATTGTATACTGCCCTTGATATGACAATAACCAATCTAACCATTTAGGATTACAAATAAATGTTCCATTCCTTGTTGTTCCAAAACACTGAAATGACGGATTTGCCCATGTAGATGTTATTTTTTTTGTAAAAAACTTAAATGCATAATCAGGATCATTAACAAACTTTCTAATTGAACATTTAACACTTTCTATTGCGGCATTTTTTTGTTGCAATATGTCACATTCATTTTCCCAATAACTGGTCATCTCGTATCCGTTCCACCAACCAGGAGCAAGTTCAGATTCTTGCAATCCCATAGCGATCCAAACCCAAAACGAAACTGGATTATTTAATTCATATCCGGTCACTTTTTCTGCCAAAAAAACTGGTGCTGTAGATTGAATTTCAAATCCAATTCCTAACATGACAAGAAAAATTATAATTTGTTTTTTTAAAGTAGTAATATACTTTATTAATGCACAAATAGTAATTGCCAAAAAATATATCAACACTGTAGACTTTAAACAAAGTGCCAGACTTATAAAAAATGCGCATAACACAGCTTTTTTTATACTCATACTTTCAAAAAACTGTAATTCATATTTTACAGCCGTAACGCTAAACACCAATCCGATTATATTCCCATAAACTAAAATAGAATAAAAGGTTAAAGGCAAAAAAGTGATTCCAAACAGAATTATAGCCAATTGCCCTAATCTGCCTACACCTAACACTTCTCCAATCTCTGAAAGTTGTTTATATATCATTGCGATGGCAAAAGAATTAATTAGTTCATAAACTAAATAGTTTTTCGATCCAAATACCAAAGATATAAAATACTCATACCAAAACAATCCGATATTATGATGATATCGATCAAGATAGCCAGTTGGTGCAAACATATAATAATCTTTCTGTGTAAAGTCATGAATCATCTGCTGTATCTCACCCTCGTCCACACCAGGAATAAACTGTGTGCATACAACCCAAAAAACACTTACTGCAAAAATAATTAATAATGCTGTATATTTAATTTTTTTAAAAACGTTATAATCATCAACGCTCCTCTGAATTTTGTCATACATTTTACTTTTTCTTATAATCAACAATATTATAACTATTATCAGAACAAACAACATATTGACAAAAACACTATCTGTAACATAATATGATACTTCCCAGTGCACTAAATAGCTTGTCATATTTGCATTATAAAATGCTAAAAGCACCACTACACAAATGGCACAAAAAACAACTATATTTCTATAGACACTTTTTATGTTATTACTTACCTTTAAAATAGAATTTTGAATCTTTCTCATCTCCCGATATTCCCCTTCCATCAATATACTCTCTCCTAATCCAATCACCCTTTTTATCGCATTCCATAGCCACTAATATTTCGAAAAATCTATATTGTTTCATCATATCAGAAAATCCGGTTTGTGAAGGTATATGACCTCATGTGAAGATTTAGCACATCCCCCCGATATCCTCCGCTCCATTAAAGATTTCATCATCCAGACTGATGTTAACCAACGCAAGCAGATCGTAATGATTCTTTTGTGGATAGTCCTTCCCGTGATTCCTTATGTTGCATATCTCAATTAACAATATGCCAAACTGCTCATCCTCGGATATGGCATCGTAGCATATTCATATGTTGTAGCGTTTCTCTAGAGCGTGTTTGAAAAATCATTCCCGCCATCTGCGCGTCACAAATTGTGGGAGATTCGTGTCAAATAAAGAGCGCATAACGAGCTATGCAGCCTAAATATGGCACAAAAATTATGCAAAGCGGAGCGTGTAACTGGTAGGAATGATTTTTTCAAACACGCTCTAGAACACTATAATCTGTTGAATTTTTAATGAGTGTTGGTTTTGTGTTGACGGAATATATCAAGCTTTTGAATTATAAAGTACCAATAATAGTATAAATACGCTCAACTGCATTTTTTGCAGATAACATACTATCAAAATTAATAGCACAACTACATCTTGTCTAAACAGTATCGTTTATATTTCTGTCATCCTGCACACAATAATATTCTGTTTTCCTGATTTAATGTATGAAATTGTCATGGTTCCTCTACAGCAAAATTATCTCAACCTAAAAAGCGAATAATGACCCACCGTGTCATATTGCTCATATCGCTGCCTTAGGACATCATCTATAACGCTTGTATTACCATCAGTCAGTATCCATTTCACATCTCCTTTCATAAAAGTCTCGTAAATATCGTTTCGAACAGTTTCACTAAAACCAGCATGCCATTCTTGTATGACAAAATACTTATAATATGGTATCAGATCAAAATACAAATATAATTCCTTAAATTGGTTTCCGCCATATGCCACAAAAGAATTGCGTTCAGTTATAGGGATCTCCGCGATCAACTTCTCATAACTTTTATTGGTGTCCTGGCACTTCTCGACAGCACGATTTATTTGGATCATACCTATACATATGACCACTATCATCTGCATAACGATCAGTTTCATCAACCGATCTGCCACCTTTTTATTCTCCAGTAAACAGATCTCATTCAAAAGAAAAACCAATTGCGGCAGACAGACTGCCGGGTACTGTACAAAGCTAGCCCCACTGAAAAAAAGATAGGATTCTATGGCAAATGAAAGCACATAAAAGGAAAATAACACATATGCCTTACGCCATAATGCAAATAGAGCAGCAGCCCCGACGCAAAAATAGACAAAATATACAATCAAAAACTTTGCGATGTCCATAAAATCCGCCCCTTTTATCCAAGGCTGCATCTTTTTCAGGTATTCAACATTGTACGTAAATGTACTATAGACAAACTCGGATAAACACCCCTTTTCGTAAAAATAAATGATAAACGGAACACTGATCAGCAGACACCCAATCAGAAAACTACACATATTGTTCCGTAAATTAACGTATCGCTTCCTGCTCAATAATATGATCGTAATGATCAAAATCCCCGAACAAACGATCACGGCGTTTGTGGTTCTCGTAAGTGCGCACACCCCCAAAGTCATACCATACCACAATGCTGCAAGTGGCGGATGTGTATCTGATCGCTGATAAAAAAATCTTAATTGATAATACGAACTAACAGTAATAAATGGCAGGCAATACTCCTCTACACTGTTTCCTTCTGAATAGTTTAATTTCAAAAATATAAGAGCGATCCCTGTCGTAAAGACACTATATAAAGGATTCTCAGAACTCAGTTTCCCAATGTTATATAATGCGTTTACTGTAATCAGCATAAATAGTATCTGAAATACACATACTCCGGATTTTGTTCCTGCTATTTTAAAACCTAACATATCAATAAAATAGATAATGGGACCCTTATGATCAAATAACTCTTTGTATGGGATTTTCCCCAGCGCCCATGCTTTTCCGATTGTTAAAAATTGTGCCGAATCGCCTCTATAATAGGCTGCATATAGCGGAGACGTACTGTAAGAGCAAATCAATACAAAGAGAATCCCGAATACGCATACCACTAATCTCGCTAAAAACTCACTTCTGTTATCATCCAAGCATCTTACTATTCTTACCATATCACTCCTTGGTTTTATATAAGTGTATTTCTTGGGTACTACTGCTGATACTCATTTCGTTCATCTGAATTCGATGTATTATTGATAATGCTGTTAAACATGTGGCTCACAGTTTCTATTGAATATGTTCGAACTTCCATTATCATATTGTCAAACACATCATTAACATAGCAGTCTCTATCTATGAATATACCAGTTTCGTGATTCCCCATAATGTTGTTTCTGCATATGATATTTTCATAGCCAGCCCCGGTATCAATATTCTCGTCCTCGTCAGTCCCATTCCCCACTTCTATGGCATACTGATGGCACACATCATCCTCGCCACCCTGCACAACATTTTCCATGATAAGATTTCTCACAGAGGCTTGTACCATTTTTATTCCTATACAGTGATCTGTAATGATATTATTTCTTAAGATATTATAGGCTGCATTATCCAAAGCGATTCCGGGGTAAATTGACGCCCCATTGCTCTCACAATAGTTTCCGTCCAGATAAAATCCCATCGATCCATACTCAAGAGTGATCGCCCCTCCATTATTCTGGAATAGCGTATTTCCTGATACGTACCCCTTATATGCACCGTCTGAGTAGATTCCAATCGAATTATTGTTGGATATCCTATTGTCTGTTATAAGCAGATCATGCGGACAGTCTGTCTGGTCGTAAATAGGATCTCTTCGCGGGATATTATGTTCCTCGTCAAAGGCTTCCCAGACATTATGCTTATCTTCGGGAACAACGCCTGTCAGCACGATCCCGGACATCCATTTCGACGTTCCGCCATTGTTATTTATATCGTTATCCTGAATCAGGCAGTCCGACACATTTCCTGCCAGATACACGCCGCCTGCGCTGTTATGGCTGATCTCGTTGTTCTCTATGTTTACACCTCTTGTGTCTCCGATCAGACATACAGCTTTCTGCTGCATTCCATTTATTGTGCATCCAGCTATGCTGACTTCATTGCAGTCTGTCAGGTAAATGCCATAATTGATATTTCCTTCCAGACAAACGCCATTGATATATATGTCGGATATATCCTCTCCAATAAAACCATACTCCAATCCATTGCCAGCCAACTCTACACCGTTTCCCTTGATTGCCGTATTATTTCGAAGTACCAGCGTTTCATTTAACTCAACTCTCTTTGAATGAATATCGATCATGGCACCTGGGTACTCATTGATCACCTGCTGCAGTTCTTGTGATGAAGTTCCGGTAAATATAATCTCCTTTCTGTTGTCATAATGCGCATCTGACAAGTGGCTGACTTTCTCCTCTATCTTGTTCATACTGAGTTCCGGATATAGAAACTGATCTTGATCCAGTCCCAGCCGACCTATTCTTTGGATCACCTGCAGGCTGTTGACATACTCGTCCTGTTCTACCCAGCCCATTCTCTCTAACTTGGGAAGTCCGCAGCGCAGCATCATATCCACATTGATGTCATCGCTCCTGTATTGTTCTGTCTGCACATTCTCTACTTTATAAATCTTTCCCGCTTCGTTCTCATATACAACAGGCAGTGTGTTTAGAAACCTGCTTATATTGATCATAGGTTCCTCACACTCTACTGATAACACATAGGGATAATTTTTCAGCGTTTCAATTGCCGCTCCATAGTTTTTGCCGCTTAAAACATCCTGATGCGGTAAACCTGCAAGCGCAAAATATGTCCATTCACTCTCTGCATACTCACCTATATATGGAATAAACACATCCTCCTGAATCGAGATCTTTGCCGCCTCCATATACAGTTCTTTCATTGTCTTGCTTATCGTATCCGCACGCCCTCGTACTATATTAAAATCATACAAACTAAAATAATCAGAAGCTGATTTTCCTCCTGCAGGATCTGTCAGATCCAGATTGTAATCCTGCGCAAGCTTTTTTTCTGCAGAACTGATATATACTAAAAACAACAGCCCCCATGTTATGAAATAGCTGAGCATAAAGGTTTTCTCATTCCTTAGCGCAATAATTGCCCTTGCCATAACCATAAACACCGCTATCCATAAAATGTAATAAGTCTTATAATAATAATAGGCTGAGATCTTCCCGCAACAATTGCCCAAAAAAAGCACAAAAGTATACGCCAATAACACAAACAGCATAATACTTTCTACATTTACTTTTTTGGCTTTTACGCTTTTTATAAACCAAACAAGACAAAACGGAATCGCGAACAAAAAATCGGCATAAAGCGTTCCATATATATATCCCCACCACGATAGAGCATCTAACTTTTTATCCAATGCTCCTTTTACCAGCCAGAAATACAAGAAAATTATTCCAAACACGATACAAACTGCAATTAAGATCCCGCCCACTGCATAAATCTTCTTGGCTGGTATAGAATGTTCTTTTACATATTTAAACAGAACCAAAAGAATAATTCCTCCTAAAACAGGAGGCACAAACAGCGAGTAAGAACACAGCAATGCGTAACATGAAACCACAACAAGCCCCGCTGTCAATATTTTAGACCAAGCTTCATTATTCAAATAAATATCCATCAAAAACATTATCATAGTCACGCACAGAATACTTGTCGATAAATATGCTGTCCCAAAAACCATCGAATTCCAGGGATAACCCAGCATATATGCAACTGTTAAGATAACACCTATAATAATGGAAACTTTATCTTGTAAATATCTTCGGATCAGTCCCCAAAACAACGCACCGTTCAGAAACAAAACTCCAGTCTCAAACAAAATGAATATCCTGTAAAAGGAAAACGCACCGATACTCCCGCGGAGCATATTCATGATCAAACCACTATTGAGCGACGAGAAATACATGTTGATCAATTGCCCATGATCAGCAACCGCCCTTGCGTACATTAAATGGCGTGCCGAGTCACTGAGTTCAAAGTTAAAATCATCCAAACCTATTCCAAACTGCCTAACTGCAGCCACAACAACAAAAACTGCCAATACCGCCAGCGCCCTTACATCAGCGATCTCAAAATAATACACCTGCCTGTATTTCTTTGCGATGATCACATACCACAGGGCTGCGCCCTCCACAATGTGCAGCACGCCAAAAACTGCAGCATTGATTGGAACTGCCGGTAGCCTGTTGATGATCCCCGCCTCCACAGCCTGTACGATCATAAAAAGAACTACAGTAAAGATAAGATATGTGACTGCATTCAATTTTTCATCACTCTTGCGCACGAAATAGATCCCTGCGCACAGTATCGCTAATCCTACAATATATAACAGCAAGCTCATCATATCTCACCCTTTCATAAATCCATTTCATGCATTGGTTTCTTCCATACAAAATTACTACTGAAATGCATTTGCTATACCGCAATTCGTCGTGTTATTGATGATACTGTTGAATTTCAGGCTGACTGCCTCTATGCCGCAGACCTGTGCATCCATTACAATATTGTCGAACACATCGTTGATATAGCATCCTTCATCTATGAAGATACCTGAGTAATGACTCCCAGATATTATGTTCCTGCAGATGATATTTTCATAGTCCGCAGTGTAGTCCGCTCCCTGACCCTCTGTTCCAGAAGGCTCCGCTTTCAACGCTATTCCGTAAAAACGAAACGCACCATCCTGACCAGCATTATTATCCCTGATCACATTCCCCATGATCACATTTCGCACTGCGGAGTGCATCATATTGATCCCTCCGCCTTGATTGCCTGTCAGGCTGTTATTTTCCAGGATGTTATACGCAGCATTGTCCAGCAGGATCCCTGGCATATTTGCCTTCGCAGAACCGTCTTCCATCTGGTCTGCATCAAACTTATGTTCTGGATGTAACCCGGTATCCGTATCGTTGACTCTGCCTCCATTGAGGCGAATCGTGTTCCTGCTCAAATAAAATCCCACTGTACCATGGCATAGGTTTATGCCCTCTTTCTGGTTCCCACACACTGTATTGTTTAATACATACCCCATGTAAGCGCCATCCGAATAGATCCCTGCCGCATCATTATCCTCGATCTTATTCTCTCTTATAATCAAATCGTGGGGGTACTCTGGCTGCATGGTATCTGTCATCACAATACCTGATGCCAAACGATCATTTCCGCGATTGTTCTTTATCATATTCGACTCTATCAGCCCATTGGTTACACTGCCTGCTATATACACTGCTCCTGACTGGTTATCACAGATTGTATTGCCGCGAATGATCACGCCGTCAGATACACCTGTTATGCTGATTGCCTTTTGTCCGCAGCCCTTTATTGTGTTTCCTGTGAGCTTGATACGATCACAGCCAGCCAGGTAGATCCCATACTCTGTTCCACCATTGATAAAAATGTCACTGATTCCAATATTGTCTGCCCCTTCAGCATAGAAAACATACTCCACGCCTTCCGTATGCAGACCCGCGCCATTTCCATTGATCACTGTATTGCCATGCAGCACTATAGGATCAGTCACTTCGATCTGTTCAGAAACAATATCGATCACAACGCCAGGATTTTCATCTATGACCTGCTGGAGCTCCTGCGATGTTTTTTTGTCAAATACGACCATTTCACTCTGGATAAAGTATTCGTCCAGCTCCCCGACACGCTCCTCAATCTCTGCAATAGCAATCTCGGGACAAAGCATATCATTCGTATCCAGTCCCAGCTCTTCGATCTTTCGTATCACCTGCAAAGGCTGGATATACTGTTCCTGATCCTCCTGGTCCATTCTTTCCAGGCTCGGAAGGGAATGCTGCGACAAGATATCTGATCTGATCTCAGCAGGCGCTGGCTGATTTTTGGGTAAGTCTGCACCGCTTGTGGGCTCCGGACTGCCCTGCTCAACACGATTGACTGCGCTATTAGAATTCATCCTGGTGCAATATATCCCCAGCGCTGCAACGAAATAGATCATACCTGCAGCTGCGATCAACTTCCCCTTTTTCATGTTCAGATCTCCAAATACCCTTTCCAAAATTCCAATGTTCTCAGTTTCAGACCTTCTCTGCGGTAAGCTTCCTGCGCTTTACTCAACTTCAATGAAACGGTAAATAACATTTTTGTCGTTTTCAATAGATACTGAACAGTTTTGGCAAAAGACCGCTCGACAACAAACGCTTTTTTCGCTGATTCATCATAGTACATTATCCGTTTCTTCCGATAACACTGCGGTGTTTTGACTGCTGCCATCGACACGATATTGTCCCCTTTTGCCCGCAGGATGATCCCATTAAATGACAGGTTACGGCTGAGCCTTGTCTTTAATGTATGGTTTTCTTTGAGACTCTCCTCATATATCGGATAACGAAATCCCATAGGCAGCTCTTCTAGCGGCTGGGCTCTGTATCCCTCCGACATGACTTTTTTGTGCAGGGCTTCTCCATCCTGCTCCATCAACCATCCGGGACCTTTGAGAAAATCCCTGATACCTTGCAGATACAGGTCCACATTTTTATACCGATAGAACATGATCTCCTGCACGCAATGTTTGAACATAGTTCTGCTCACCTGTCTTCTGCCATACCACTGACAATGGAACGCGTTGTCGATCAGCTGATTCCGCATGATATAATACTCCAGAAATGATGAGTACTTATTCTCAAACGGCTCATGCCACACACAGATACCGTTCATCAGTATCAGCCTCTTCATATTCCGAAGGCCATACTCCAGGTCATCTCCGCGGATGAATATCGGCAGCGGCAAATTATCCTCACGCACGATCTGAATGGGAAAACAGCAGTACCACCACGCATTGAACTCCGAGAACTCCTCAGTCTCATTATACAGGCATGCATCACACAACCGCAGATCCAGATTATGTTTTAAGGAATCCAATGCACCGCCGTTCCATGACGCACCCGCTTCGATCTGCATATACTGCTGGTCGATACGCAACATTGCTCCTCCTATAAACGCATCCTGATATTCTTCTTTTATAAGAGAAAGTACCAGGTATGTCTTCGCCAGCGCCTCCGGCTCTATGACAACGTCGTCGTCCATCAGGAGGACATGCGTAAGGTGATACTGCGCATTATTCTGCATCATCTCGATCATGTCTCTGGTGAAACCTCCGGCTCCGCCTAGATTCCTGTTGGGATAGATATGGATACTGTCCGACTGCAGTTTCTCTATATCCAAACTTTTTCCGTTATCTGCAATAAATACTTCCATGCGGCCCCACAATGGAGAAGCCTCATTTTCAAGGACTGCTTCGTTGATGATCTTAAGGTTTTTTTCAATAAAGGCTTCCCGCTTGAATGTACAGATCCCAATGCCTATTTTGACAGTTCTGATCTCCCTCTCGTCAACGTCAGCAGCATATGCACCACCATAAAAGATGCTGCCGTCCTCCAATGCCTCAAGCTCAAATGTATACATCCCCCTATTGCTGCCGTCCATATATGGCAGAACAAACTCACGCGGCACTTCTGACTCCAGGATCTGCTCCGACAGCACTTTTTTGGATATATTCGTCCCTATTTTTTCCTTATTGATCAGACTAACCTTAAACCTGCCTGATATATTCAATTTCAAGGAAACGTCTTTTACGATCGTATACTTTGTCCATTTTTCAATGGACAGACCATTAAAATAGGTGTCAAACCAGACTTTTCCTCGTCTTTCAAATCCTATTTTCTGATCTCCTATGACGTATTGCGTCCGAACCTTCTCTTGGGATCCGCTGTCTGGTCTGTCCAGTCTGAAATATAATCCACACTCCGTGCATCTGCCTATCTGGGGAAACAAAATTCTCTGTATTTCCATATAAAGCTCCTTTGAAAATCATCTTAGGAACTGTTTGGAAATTACCTGTGACAAGTATTTGTCATGAGTAATTTATCAACAGTTCCTTATACTCCATTGATGTGAGAATGTGCACGGTCCAAACTCGTCATGTACATAATCCCTCACTGTGATCTGCATAATATTTCTGACATTGTCATATAATTCGCCATGTTCTCCGTTGATTCCAATATCAAGATAATATTTGCCCGGCAAGAGCTGCAGTTCATCTATGACAAACTCTACCTCACCCTCCGTCTGCAGAATCGGAAGATCGTCACCGGCTTTCGCAAAGCAGCTGCCATAACAGTACTGCCAGTTCTCCTTGACAAGATCCATATTAAAGTTAACCTTGATCCCGTCATGTGCTGTCTTATATGTTATCTTTAATACGAACTTATCACCTGTATTAAAATGAAAACACTCCTGACCATTTGCGTCCTCGACGGCAACTCTTGCGAAGTAAACCTCCTGTGTTCCGTCTCTTCTGGCATCAGGATGCACTTTGTCTGTAAGCTGCAGTATCGACTTCCTGCGCTCATCTTCAAATAGTTCCTGACTCTGGTTTGCCAGATGCATGATACGTTCATCTTCCATCGAGTCAAGATAGTGCATTCCCACCAAACGCGGCTCCCCGTCCTCGCGAACCACCCCCTGCTC
>CAJUQU010000107.1 GCA_910588595.1 uncultured Lachnospiraceae bacterium
GCCCAGAAATTACTCAAGACGATTACTTGTCACAAGTAATTTCTGAACAGTTCCTAAAGTACGATTCGGATCGCAATGTGAGAAAGCAAATCTACGGGTGTTAGAGTTCTATATATTCATAGTGCATCATCGCTGACTCCGTGCCACACCATGCTCCAACAGCCATATCGAAAATCGTATCAAATTTCCAGCGTTCTTTTGAGGTGTCAAATCCGCTATCACCACCCATTTCACCCGTGATACCGGATCCGCTCCACAAGAGACTCCCGCTTCACGTTCCTGCTCAGGACAAAGGACAGCACTGTCTGCAGCACTCCCATGAACAGAAGCAGAAACAGCACTTCCCTGACAGGAAAGTGGTAGATACCCAATCCGGCAAAGGAATTGGACTTGCAGTACCGGAACAGCGCATAGCCCAGCGGAATACCCGCAACAAGCGACACCGCCGCTGTGCCTGCGCTGAGGAGGATCCCCTCCAGCTGGAGACTTTGATCCAGCTGTCTGTTTGTCATGCCGACTGCCTGCAGCACGCCAAACTCCTGCTTTCTCGTGACAATGCTTGTGATCATCGTGTTTGCCATGTTCATAAAGCTGATAAACGCCACGATCACACAGATCAGATACACCGGCAGTTTTGTGACGCGCGTGGAGAGCTTTGCGATCGCAAGCTGGTCCTGATAGCTGTCGATCCTGATGTGTTCCGCCCCCTCTGCCAGCCGCTCCAGCGCTTCCCGGACAGCGGCGGTATCTGCCGGTGCACAGTCGATCCAGATATCACAGTTGGTATCGCCCGTAAAGCCCATTTTTTCATAGGTGTCCCTCGTCATAGCCATGTTCGCCCCCAGATACCGGAACGAGGCGATCATCTGCGGATTCCAGACCTTCTCCTGCACGCCGTCATAGAGTGAAAAATGATAGGTTCCGCCAATCTCAAAGCCACCGTCTTCCAAATAGAACTCCGTTCCATAGCACACCGCATCCTGCGCGCTCATCGCATCATAGTCCAGTCCCTCCACCTCGTCATTCCTCACCGCCCTGTCAAAGTCCTCCCTTCCAAGGACCAGGATGCCATAGACATCTCCCGTCCGCTCTCCCGCCGCGTCCGTCTGTTCCGCATAGACTATGCGCTGCGTCCTGACATCTGTCACACCGGGAATCGCCCAGATCCTTTGTACAAGCTCCTCATCCAGGGGATTTGCCCGCAGGATATGATCCAGATTGTTCTCGGGGTATGCCTCGTCCTCCAGCCTGAACTGCAGCTGCAGCTGAAACTGCCCATGCCACACTTCCGCCCTCGCCATGTACTCTGCGTCCATGTTTCCCAGCCAGTTTGCGAGCACGACGAAGAGCACGCAGGAGAGCCCCATCGTCAAGATTGTTGACACCGTGCGCTTTTTGTGGCTGGCGAGGTTTGCAAGCGTGAGTGTGACGACATTCAGCTCATGCCGCCCCCGCCGCAGTCCTCCCGCCCCGGCCGCATCCATATAGCGCATCGCTTCCACCGCGGAGACTGACGCCACCACGCGCATCGGTTTCCTCAGCGCGATCCGCACCGTCACAAGCGCGAGCGCCGCCATCAGGATCAGCAGCGGCACACTCAAAACTGACACTCCTGTCATTTTTAGCGTGATGCCGCCGGCGTTCATCTCCTTTATGATGACTGCGAGCGCTGCCCTTGCCGCCGCGATCCCCAGAAGCATCCCGACCGGTACACCGACACCTGCCAGGTACATGCCTTCCCGCAGAATGATCTGCCGCATCTGCCGCCTCGTGGCGCCGACTGCCTTGAGTCTTCCATACTCCTGTATCTTCTGTATGACGCCGACCTGAAAAATATTGTAGACTACGATCACCGAAAAGAAAACGACACCTGCACAGGTCAGCGCACAGACCGCGATCGTCTCCGTTCCCGGATTCAGTCTCCAGTGCAGATAGTTGTTGTTGGCTGCGACATCCCGCTCGTCAATGCCGCAGCGGACTGCCAGCGACCGCATCACCTCCTCGCTGTTGTCAAACGTGAGATCCAGGCTTTCGTCAAGGCTGAACAGCACTTTATAGCGCCTGTCTGCCGCCGCGACAGACTTCTCATAATATTTTACGGACGTGCACGCCGCCATAAAATCTGTCTCGATCTCTCCCTGCCGCAAAAGACCGCAGATGACAAACTCCTCTGGCTTGTACGTTGATCTCAGATCCGTCCGGAGTGCGATCGTGACCCGGTCGCCGATCCGGGGATCCTCCACCCCAAGCTGCCTGAAAAACATCGGTGCGGCGGCAATCTCGTTTTCCGCCTCCGGATAGCGTCCCTCCACTATGGCGTTCTCCGTGTGGGACATCGCCCTCGCCTTCTCGTCCATGCAAGTCAGGATCAACGTCTTATCACTGTCCACCTCCGCATAGTCCGCGCTCAGTCCGATCTCCTCAAATGCCGCATAACGCCTCATCTCCTCGATACTTTCCATCGTCACGTCCCGGTAGACGCCATAAAATTCCCCGTACAGCTCCGCCGCGTTCACAAGCTGCAGCCTGATGATGCCGTACCCCGCACCCGAAACGGCTGTCAGGAGCAGCGTCGTGAGCGCGATCGAGATGATGATCAGAATGCTGCGCGTCCTGTCCTTTTTCACATTTGCCTTTGCAATCTCTGTTATCGTACTCACCGCATCTCCCCCACCTTTCCGTCCTCGATCACGATCACCCTGTCGGCTGATTGGGCGATATCTTCATCATGCGTGATCATCACAAGCGTCTGCCCATACTTTTGCGCGGACATCTTCATCAATCCTATCACCTCGTCGCTCGTCCTCGAGTCCAGATTGCCTGTCGGCTCATCCGCAAAAACGATATCCGGCCTTGTCGACAGTGCCCTCGCGATCGCCACGCGCTGCTGCTGACCGCCCGAAAGCGTGTTTGGCAGATTATGGATCTTGTCATCGAGCCCCAGCGTGCCCACGATATCTCTCACAAAAGCTGTGTCGCATCTCCTTCCGTCGAGCCCGGCAGGCAGCACGATATTCTCCCACACATTGATCGACGAGACCAGATTAAACGCCTGAAAGACAAACCCCATCTTCCGCCTGCGGAAAACGGCAAGGGCGTCCTCCTTCAGCGAAAAGAGTTCCATGTCACCCACATACACCTTTCCGCCCGTCGGATAGTCAAGTCCCCCCAGCAGGTGCAGCAGCGTGCTCTTTCCGGAACCTGATTTTCCCACGACTGCCACAAACTCCCCCCGCCCAATGGCAATATTGACGTCATCCACCGCCCGCACCTCATTCTCTCCCGCACCGTAATATTTGCACAAGTGCTCTGTCCTCAAGATTGTGTCCATGTTCATCTTCATCAAAAATATCCTCCTATCCATACTGCCATTATCCCACCGTTTTCTTTCAATCTGCTTTCAAAATACAAAAAAAGCCTTACAGATTTGTAAGACTTTTTCCAAGTATCGTTCTTCCCCTCAACTGCAGCCGCTACAACAGATACGGCAGCTGGAACACAAAGCAGCTCCCCTGCCTCCCATGCCGCGGCGCCGCGACCACAAGCGTCCCTTCATGCCTCGATGCGATCTCGCGCGCCAGGTACAGCCCCACGCCGGAACCAGACTCCCTCTGCACCGTCTCCGCCTCGCCCCTGTAAAAGCGCTGAAAGATCTTATTCCACTCTTTTCTGGGGATTCCAATACCTTCGTCCTCGATCTCAACGCGCACATAAACTGTCATCCGAATCATGCGGATCGTGACCGTCGTCCGACGCGCACTGTATTTCACCGCGTTTTCCAGCACATTCAGAAACGCCTCGCACAGCCATCTCGCATCATGCAGCACCCGGATCTGCTGCAGTTCCTCCTCCGCCTCCAGCCCGATCTCGATCTCCCGCTCCTCCGCCCTGGAATAGATGCGGTTCACAGCGAGCAGGATCGTGTCAAACAGCTTCCGCTTCTCCTTCCTGAGTTCGATCATACCCGTCTCCATGCGCGAAATATTGACCAGCGCCGACACCAGCTCCTCCAGCCGCAGGATCTGGACACCGCACCGCCCCAAAAACTCCTGACGTTCCATCTCATTCAGATCGCCGGACTGCAGGACCTCGAAACTGGTCTTGAGCGCCGCGACCGGTGTCTTGAGCTGATGCGAGATGTCCGTCACAAGCGCTTTCGTCCCCTCCCGCTCCGCGCCAGCCTGCAGTCCAAACAACTCGATACTGTCAGCCAGTGCATCAAACTCCATCAGCAGGCGTCCCAGATCCTCATCGGCGTCCTCCAGCACGTGTAACAGTTCAGCCTCCGGCTTCCTGTTGCAAGCGTCAAGGCATGCAAAAACCGCTTCGCGGTTGGCTTGACGCATCTCAACCCTATGCTTTCTCACGGACTTTGCAGCGTAGTGCGAAGTCCTGGGCTGAACTGTTACCAGCATGTTCCGTCTGCCCTCAGCCGCCCCTGCGTACGCATCTGTCTCACTGGCAATCTGCCAGGAAGCTTTTCCTTTTTTTGTGTGTTGGGCATCTGTCTCACTGGCAATCTGCCAGGGAGCTTTTTCCTTTCCAGCGTGCCGGGCATCCATCAGTTTAAGTCGATAATCCTTCTCTGCACACGTACTTCCCCTGCGTGGATGTGCATACAAACCGCCCCCAGCGCTATCGCGCAGTGCAGTCACACGCTCCTGCAGTCGGAGCAGTTCCAGTTTCCGCATCTGCTCACGCTTTTTGTCCGTCAGCAAGAGCAGCGCCACAAATCCAACAGAAACCAGCAGAAATATCGCGATGATCACTGCCCAGTCAAGATACAGGGATTTTTTGTAACGGTTTGCAAAATCTGCGTGAAATCCATACAAAGCCAGGCGCCGCTCTGCATCTGCAGCATCCGCCAGGCGCTGTCCTTTCAACAGTCCTGTCACAATATCGACGGATTCCCTTTCTTCACCCGGCTGTTCCAGCACCGCATAAAGGATCTCCATCTTTTCCTCATAATCGCGCTGCGCCTGAACCATCAGTATCATTGCCGGCAGCGCCATTGCAATAAATATCAATGCCGCCTTTACAAAAGATTTCTTATTATAATTTCTTATCTTGTTTTTCACTTCCCATCATAACCGTTCGCGCAAAGCATCCCTTTCATATCTTGAATTTCCGGGACAACAGTTTCCTGCGCATGCACCAGTAGACAATAGCACCCACAGGAATCGCAAAGATAAACTTCCTGAATCCGCCGCTGTAAATCTTAAAGGAGGACAGGACAAACCAGATCACGCTCCCGCCTATATGAAAGTTGGCAGGCGCTACCTGTATCCAGAATCCTATAAAAGTCAGCGCTGCCGCGAGCCAGACGCCAAACAGCCGCGGACGTTTCCGAAGGATATCGACTACCGTGACAATGATAAAGAGATAAGACAGTATACTAAGAACCAACAATCCCCACTGGAGGGCGGAATTCTCCCTGGCAGTCGTGAACCCTCCGCTGATCAGCACAGGCTCGGCGCCAACATTGATATCGAACCGATATATGCCCTCTCCGATATCGTCAGACCGGTAAGTCAGCGTGATCGTGTATGACTGCTCCTGGGTGTATACATAATACTGTGCCTGACAGACAAGGGAATTCCCGGATTGGTTAAAATTCTTTTTCGTGTTGATAGACCTCAGTTTCGCAGTGTGCCCGTCCGATCTCTCCCAGAGACGGCGGACCGTCTCGTAGGATTCATCAAATTCCTCCCGGGTGACAATACCTGGATACATGGCTTGAAAGATCGCGTCGGCATCATCCTCATTGAGCGCCTCGATCAAGTGCTCTAACTCCTGATCCATGTCCTCTCTTTTCAGCATATCCGAGCAGCCTGACAGCACACAGCATAACAGAATAGAAAGAAGCACTGTTACTACATTTGTTTTTTTCATTGAAATTCCCCCCAACTTATTTTTTAGACTCTCAACGTCCCTATTTGCCTTTTCCCGCGAGATGATACTTTGTCAGATGTGCACAAATTTGCCGCGCATTCAGATCCGAAACACATATCCGATCCCCCTCACATTCTTGATATACTGCGGCTTTGCCGGATCCTCCTCGATCTTCTCGCGCAGGCGGCGAACCATGACCGCCACCGTGTTCTCCTCCACAAAATCTCCCTCCACGTCGAAAAGAAAGTCCAGGATCTGCCCCTTCGACAGGATCTGATTTGGACTCTGCACAAACAGCAGCAGCAGCTTCCACTCCGTTTTGGTGAAAAACAGCTCTTCACTCTCCTTCCACGCGCGCATCTCATTTATGCTGACCCGAAGCTTTCCAAAAGACAGCAAACGATCCTCGCCTTTCCTGTTCCGCCCAAAATACGCCTGCACTTTCAGTGTCAGCACGGACAGGGAAAACGGCTTTGCCATGTAATCATCCGCCCCCGCGCTGTACCCCATCACATAATCCGTCTCACTGTCGAGGGCAGTCAGACACAAGATATAGATATCACTATCGTTTTTTCGCACCTTCGCTATAAAATCCAGACCGCTGCCGTCCGGCAGCGTGAGGTCACAGATCAACATCTGCGGCTGGTGCCTTTCAAGCAGCTGCTGCGCCTCGCGGATGCTGCCGCACGCATATACCTGATACCCTGCCTTTTCCAACGTAAAGCACACCCCGCGGTTTACGCTCTCCTCGTCCTCGAGCAATAAAATGACACCTTCCACAAAAATGCTCCTTTTTCAAAAAAACAAGGACTCCGCCCTGCTCTCCCTTCGAGTTATTCAATCCTGAAATTCTCTGCCTTTTCATCTGTGACCAGTCCGGTCGGCGCTCCTGAAAACTGATGATTTTATGCTAACTCTCATTTGTCAGACGCGGTGGAATCTCTGTTCAAGAGCATGAATTCTTTGATTTCATGCTATCCATACCCGATATTCTCTGACGTGCTCTGTTATTCTGCCGTCCTCTCTTTTGATATCTTAACACATTTTCCCTCTAAATACCACTGAAAATATGGATTTTGTCACGGCAAACGCAAGCTTTGTGAATAAAATGTAACTACTCATGTTGATGCAACATATGAAATCATTTTATTCTAAAGCGCTTGCTTTTGCAGGTGGTTAGTACTGTTTATCTGTATATTTTTATATAATTTTTGCAACAAACACAGTTCATTTTTTTAAATAGGGGGCATGCGTTTACCCTGTCCAATTTCTCCTCACTGCACACTAAAACACTATCGTTTATTCCTATGTCAAGTACGCCAGGTCGACAAAGATTATGACTTTTTCTTATATCAACTTTAATTGAACAAATCCAGAAAACTACACAAAAGATTTTACATTTTGTATTTCACTCGCGGACAAAACAAATACAAAATCTCAACTGTATCGTTTTATGGCGGACAAATTTATGCAACATTTCAAACTTGCTCATTTATAATGATCAATCTGTTTACAAATACTGTCCACACCTTCAAGCCTAAAAACGATGCAAAAAAGATTAGCGTACTCAGAATCCGTTCAAATTTTTATTCGAATAAATATTCGATTATCATATTGACATCAGAACAATAGTTTGATATCATAATCTCAGAACATATATTCACACACTAAAACATATAGCAAAATGGTGTAAGCTATGTTACTATACGAATAAGAGGAGCTTGTAAATGGGTACAAAAGACATTACAGAAAAGCAGCTGGCTGACTACAACGACGTGTTTGCCGACATCATAAACGGCGTATTGTTCGGCGGTGAACAGGTGGTCCTGGAACATGAATTGCGGAATGCCAAGGACAAAAGCCAGTACAAATTCAACAACACGATCCATGAACAGGAACGTGACCTGTCCAAACACTGGATCCCGCACAGGATCTGTTTTGCACTGTTCGGATTTGAGCACCAGACGGCTCCGGAGCCATACACCCCGATGCGGGTGATCGGGTACGACGGCGCTTCCTACCGCGGGCAGCTGACAAAACCTGAACGGGATAAGCCGAAATATCCCGTCGTCACCATCGTGCTGTATTTCGGCACCAAACACTGGAACCAGCCCAGAAGTCTACATGAGTGCATGCGGATTCCAAAACGGCTGGAACCGTTCGTCAATGACTATAAGATCAATCTTGTGGAAGTCGCTTTCCTGGATGATCAGCTCGACAACTTCCACAGCGATTTCCGCATTGTTGCCGAATACTTTGTCAACAAGCGCAAAAACACAGACTATATACCCAGTGCACAGGAGATCAGGCATGTGGATGCATTTCTGAAACTGATGCAGGCACTGGAAGGGGACGACAGATACGAGGAAGTACTGCACACACTACAAAGTGAAGGAAAAAAGGAGGGTGTCAAAATGAGCGAGGTATTGGATAGAATTGAAAACAGAGGGATCATCATCGGCGAAAAACGCGGCATCTCCATCGGTGAGAAACGTGGCATCTCTATCGGTGAGAAACGCGGTATCTCCATCGGCGAAAAACGCGGCATCTCTATCGGTGAGAAACGCGGCATCTCCATCGGCAGTGAAAAAATGGCAAATGCGATCAATACACTCAATTCGATCCTGCTAAAACAAAACCGACTCGATGACTTAAAACGTGCAACCGCCGATTTTGATTATCAGAAACAGCTTCTGTGCGAATATGGTCTCTATAACGACGAAGACTATCTGACAAAGGAGTGAAACAAGACCGCCGCTTTCGCGGTGGTCTTGTCATCCATACATAGTTCTAGAATATGCCTATCAGTCACTGTCTCTCATAGCGTATCCTATAATACAGCTTTAGAAATTCTTCCAGATAATCCCTCTCCGGCGGACACGCACATTTCCCTAATTTCCGCAGATAGTCACATCCGCCGTTGCAGTATGGCAGAAGTCTGCATTCTCTGCACTCGTCGACTTTGTAAGGATCCGTACAGGGTTCTGCACTTCCACAGCCCGCACAGTCCAGATGATAGACCAAAGTCCCATTGACGATCTGTGCAAAAGAGTCTTTGGGATCGTAGGTTCGATCACAATGATACAGATATAACCCTGGACCAACAACATAATTATTGTTTGCATAAGCTCCACAGTACACACCGAAATTCTGGAAACAGCTCATATCACTGATGCAGAACTGATGATCCAACGCCCAGTTTGCCAGTTCGATCACATGCTTCATGTATGTGTCAACATCCAACTCGATCTCCGCACAAGGTCTGTGGTCATAACTCACAATTCGGTTAAAGGAAAAGGAAAGTGATGAATGTCTATATCCCGAAAGCTCTTCAAAGATATCCCTGATATTCTCAATATTACTCTTGCAGAGATCGATCTTGACTATAACCCTGGTATATCTTGTCATACTGATGATATTCTTGATCACGCGCGCTGAGTCGTACTCTGTTGACGGGCGCAGTGCGCTCTGTGTCTCCTTTGTGCCAACCATCGATACCGTCACATTGGTCAACCCATAGCGCTCCATCATCCTGAAAAATTTCTCATCAAAAATGGATGCGTTTGTTGAAACAGAATAACTGTATGTATGCTTTTTGTCCTTGTCTGCCCTGGCACAGAACTTTAGTATCTTCTCCCTTGCCAGAAGCGGCTCTCCGCCATACCAGCTGATATGAATGTTCCGCTGCGGCACTCCCAGCAAAAACGTATACAATCCATCAAAGTCATCATCTGTCATTTCCTCACACTGAAAATCCAGATTTCTCTGGTAGCAGAAAGTACAGTCGCTATTGCACTTCAATGTACTGATCACTGTTATATTTAACTCGTCTGTACTGTTTACGGTTTTTAAGTGTCTGCGCTGAATCTCTCTCATCTCATCGTAATCGTCCTCTACAATGAACCGGTCTTCATACAATTTGGGCCAATAAATGGACGTCGTATCGTTTGGATTTTGGAGACATCTGATGCATCCCTCGTTTCGGTCTGCTGGAAGCTGGAGCAGGGTATCATTCACCAGATTGTAATACAGTACAAAATCATTGATCTTTGCCGAAATGTAATAATTTGATTTTCTCATCATTTCCCTCTTTCATGGAATAGTGCAGTGCTCAGAAACTGTGCATTGATAAGCATATAGACTGGTAAGTATATATGCTGTCCTTAACGGACTGTTCCAACGCAATAATACGCCAGCCGTAGCCGCAAAACGGCATTCTTCCTTTTGTGGCTGTGTGCATCATTTTACAGTTCCTATCATTTTTTCGTGTACTGCCGTATTCGTATCATTAAAAATCCATAGTACACATTTTCGAGAGTGTAGGGAGCTGCCGAAAAACGACCGATACAGATTCCAAACTACTTATCAGTTTTCCCAAACGCAGATAAGACAGTGCCTGAATGAAAATTTGCGGTAATGGAAATAGTGATGTCAGAAAACAGACGCCAAGATCAACCTGAACAAAAACACTTTAGTACACAAGAGCAGTTATCGTTTATCATCAATAAATATCAGTATACCATTGATTTATGCCAGAATCAATGCCCAGAGTGGTTCAAATTGAGATTTTCATTTTGGACCACTCTGGGCATTGCTTTTGTTTCGTTCATGCGTTTAAATAAGGTTGTTAAGTCACTTTTCACACAGCCGTACTTGATAAGTCACTTTTCATGCAGCTATACTTGTTCCGCATTGTTACTGACGGAGCATATGATCTATAGTAAATTTTTACGAAAGAAGGAATCATAAAATCATGAAAAACGTAGTTAAAAAAGTTATGAGCGTTGTGCTCTTACTTGCTCTCACGGTTACTTTAAATGCAGGCGTTGTTGGATCATTTCCTCAGTTTGATGGCGGAATCGCTCCACTGAGTGATGGTTTACCATATACAGAAATACAGTTTTAGTTTTGAATTGATAAAAGTGTTTTAATTCGTTCTTTAATCAACATTTCCCATTCTGAACTTTTGTTAATCTGAGATAGTATCATACATCTTTTCAAATACACTTCTGCGTGATATCTCTGCTTTGCAGGGATATCATTCTTTATATATTGACCATGACTGTTATTCCAACAATTGTTATATAAATTGGCTATTAAAGTATTCATTCTATAACAATAAATACACTCTCTCATCACTCTTAAACTAATGAAATCTGATTTTTCATATTCACCCACATCTCCGTATATATTCGCTATATTTGTCATAA
>CAJUQU010000108.1 GCA_910588595.1 uncultured Lachnospiraceae bacterium
CGAGGAGATTCCCTACGGAACCATCGACATGGATTTCATGAACGAGAACCAGTCAGCGCACGGAGACCGCGAGTACGGTCATATCGTGAGCCGCATGGGGATCGAGAGAAAGATCGTGGTCGGGCATTGGCAGAATCCCGATGTGGTCAGAAAGATCGCGCAGTGGATGGTGACTGCGGTGGGCGTGATGGAGTCCTCCCACATCAGGGTGTGCCGTTTCGGAGACAACATGAACAACGTGGCTGTCACCGAGGGCGACAAGGTTGAGGCGCAGATCAAGTTTGGCTGGGAGATCGACCACTACAATGTGAACGATCTGGCAGAGTACGTCGATGCGGTTTCCGCTGCGGATATCAAGAATCTGACAGATGAGTATTACAGCAGGTACAAGATCCTGACAGAGGGCAGGGATGAGGCGGAGTTCAGAAGACATGTCGAGGTGCAGGCGGGCATCGAGATCGGTATGGAAAAGTTCCTCGAGGAGAGGGATTATCACGCGATCGTCACACACTTTGGCATGCTGGGCGGACTGAGACAGCTCCCGGGGCTTGCGATCCAGCGCCTGATGGAGAAGGGCTATGGATTTGGCGGCGAGGGCGACTGGAAGACGGCGGCGATGGTCCGTCTGATGAAGATCATGGCTTCCAATGTCAAGGATGCGAAGGGTACGTCTTTCATGGAGGACTATACATACAATTTCGTGCCGGGCAAGGAGGGCATCCTGCAGGCGCATATGCTGGAGGTATGCCCGAGCGTCGCGGACGGCGATATCTCGATCAAGGTATGCCCGCTGTCCATGGGCAACAGGGAGGATCCGGCGAGGCTTGTGTTTACGTCAAAGACAGGTCCTGCTGTGGCGACTTCGCTGATCGATCTGGGCAATCGTTTCCGCCTGATCATCAATGCGGTCGACTGCAAGAAGGTGGAGAAGCCGATGCCGAAGCTTCCGGTCGCAACTGCATTCTGGACACCGCAGCCTGACCTTGCGGTAGGCGCGGAGGCATGGATCCTGGCAGGCGGCGCACATCACACGGCGTTCTCGTACGATCTGACTGTCGGGCAGATGGTTGACTGGGCGGACGCGATGGGCATCGAGGCTGTCGTGATCGACAAGGATACAGATATCAGGACATTCAAGAATGAGCTGAGATGGAATTCAGTCGTGTACCGCTAAGCGTGTGCCATTTCATGCCATTCCGGCAGAACTTATTCAAAATACAGGCGTTTGGGTTTTTCGACGAACTCGACTTCCTCGAGGTCTGCGAAAGCGTCCACAAAGTCCGCCCGGACGGTCGCGATGGCGTAGCCGTTTATGAGGGGTTCGATGTGGATGACTTCTGACTCGAGCCGCTCGAGCGCCCCGTGATATTTGACGATCAATTCCCAGGTTCTAGTGGCAGGGGTGTAACCCGTGCCGAGAACCTGGGATTTCTGCATTTCAGTTTCGGTGGCGGCGAGGGCGAGGTTGAGGAGATTTTCAAGCTTGGCGTTTGGCATGGTGTGTTTTCCTTTGGGCAGGGATGTGGATTTGATATAAGATATTCGATGGGGGCGTGGTGTGTTAAAAGAGCGATTCCTCTTGGCAGGGCGGCGATACAGGGTTGTGAAATGTGTCTGCATTGTGTATACTGTTATTGATCGAATGTGAGAATGAGAAGTATACGGGGAGGAGGAGGCACATGAATCAGCACAGGGCAGCGCTCGGATATCAGAATTTTGAGGAAGTCCGGGTGGGGCAGATCTTTTATATTGACAAGACAGATTTTATCAGGGAGTGGTGGGAATGTGCGGATAAGGTCACACTGATCACGCGCCCGCGCAGATTCGGCAAGACACTGAACTTAAGTACGATTAATTGCTTTTTTTCAAACAGATATGCAGGCAGGAGTGATCTGTTTGAGGGGCTCGCCATCTGGGAGGAGAAATCATCAGACGGGGACTATAAATACAGGAAAATGCAAGGTACATTTCCGGTAATCTTTCTGAGTTTTGCAAATATCAAGGCAGCGAAGTATGGGGATATGGAATACAAGATCTCGGAAGTGATCGCAAAGCTGTACACCTTCATGAACAAGGTGGCGCTCAATACTTTTAGTTCCTTTGACAGCGGGAACAAACCTTCCGGGCAGGCGGAGCCAGAGCGGTTTTATCACGGTTTTGTGCTTGGCATGGTCGTGAATCTCACCGACGCATACAAAGTCCGCTCAAACAGGGAGAGCGGATACGGGCGGTACGATGTCATGATCGAACCGATCGACAGGACAAAAAAAGCGTTTATCTTTGAATTCAGGGTGCTCGATCCCGATGAAGATGAGGAGACGCTCGAGGACACGCTTGCGAATGCCCACACGCAGATCAATGAAAAGCAGTATGAGGCGGAGCTTGTTTCAGACGGCTTTGCACCGGGGCAGATCCGAAAGTATGGGTTTGCATTTCGGGGAAAGGAGTGTCTGATAGGATCGTTATGATCCAAAAAATTGACATATGGAACACAAAACGGGACAGGAGTTGATAAACATGGGGAACAGGATTCTGGGACAGAGCGAGTGGATCATCATGGAGAAGCTGTGGGAGCAGCAGCCGAGGACGATCATGCAGCTGTTCCACTCGCTGGAGGAGGATCCCGGGTGGAGCAAGAGCACCGTCAGCACGCTGCTTGGCAGGATGGTCGAAAAAGGCATCCTGTATTATGAGGACGGCGGAAAAGCCAGACAGTACTATCCGGGGATCAGGCGCGAGGAGGCTGCACTGGCGGAGACGGAGAATCTGCTGTCACGCGTGTATAAAGGCTCCATAGGCATGATGATGAGCACCCTGGTCAAGCAGAGAGATCTCACGAAAGAAGAGATCCGGGAGCTGTATGACATTCTGGAAGGATTGGAGAGCAGGGATGGGGAGCGCGAAAAAAAATAACACAATCCACATCAAACTTTTGCGGTGCGCTTTGTGGTATTCTCTGGATGTAACCAGATAGCTGCTCCGAGTCCCGCGGCACAGGTGCACGGGAGACTCGGGAAGTTATTTGTTGAAGGGGGAGGAAGCAGCATTGTATGAGTGGAACAAGGCGATCCAGAAAATGATCTGCTGGATCGAGGAAAATCTGACAGAAAACCCGTCGCTGCAGGAGATGTCGAGACAGGTCGGCTATTCACCGTACTACTGTTCTGTAAAGTTTCATGAGGTGGTCGGAATGACGATCCGGAATTACATAGCAGGCAGACGGCTTGCGCAGGCGACGCTGGAGATCCGCGATACCGATGAGCGGATACTGGATATCGCAGTGAAGTACGGGTATTCCTCACAGGAGGCTTTGACGAGGGCTTTTGTCAGCGCATACGGGTGTACGCCCGCCGTATACCGGAAGCATCCGGTGCCGGTCACACTCTGCATCCGTCAGGCTGTATTCCTGCCAGAACATTATGTGGACAGAGGAGGACCAACAATGAACAGAACACTTTTGACAGATGCCCATGTCAGGGTAGAGCACATCCCGGAGCACAAGTATGTCGGCATATGGGATAAGGAGGCGGGTGAGTACGGCAGCTTTTTCGCGCGGCACGACTGCGACGCGGTCTGTGGCACGATCGACAGCATGAGCCATGTGTCCCACCCGATCGTCACCTGCCACACGGCAGGATGGTTTTACGACAACGGCACCAGGGGATATTTTTACGGGTTCGGCGTCCCGGCGGACTATGACGGCGTGATACCGGAAGGGTTTGAGATCCGCGCGTTCCCGGCAAGCGACTACCTGGTATTTTTCCACCCGCCCTTTGACTATCCGAAGGATTGCGGGGAGGTCATGAAAAGGGTGGAAGATCTCGCGTGGAATTATGATCCGTCGACAAACGGCTGCGAGTGGAACGAGGACGTGTGCCAGGATTATCAGCGCCACTATCCGGAGGTGGTCGGATATGAGGTGCTCAGACCCGTCAAAAAGAAAAAATAGTTGAGACAAGATCAGAAAGCTTACTGATGTAAAATAAGATTTTCATCAGTAAGCTTTTTGTGTACACGGGTAACAGTTCAGTCTTCGGCTTCCTGTTACAGGCATCAAGCCATACAAAAACCGCTTTGCTTTCTCACGGACTTCGCAGCATAGTGCGAAGTCCTAGAGCGTGTTTGAAAAATCATTCCCGCCATCTGTATCCCATTTTGCGCGATATTTGCGTCAAATTCAGTCGACATAAGGCATTGCCCTTTATGCCTTTGCCCGCTACGCCTCCTTCATTTGGCACATCATCTGTAAGATGATTTAATCTCCCACAAACTGTGCCGCACATCTGACAGAAAGCATTTTTCAAACACGCTCTAGGCTGAACTGTTACGTACATGGCACAAATTTTCATATTTTCTCTTGACAAATATATCGGAAGCTGATATATTAAATGTACGATATATCGCATCACGATATATCGCGAGACGATAATGTAGCAATCCGCTTTGTAGATCACTGCTGAAACAGCGCGTGACCATACATTGCAGGAACCCAAAACAAGGAGGAATATTGATGGATCGCTTTAAAAGAATTTACCATCAGGGAACGATCAGTGTCGTTGAGATCTGGGTTGACACGGAGACCGGAGTCAATTACGTGTTTCACAGGGATGGAAATGCAGGAGGTTTTACGCCGCTTCTCGACCCTGAGGGGAAGCCGGTAGTGACAAGATCGTGAGGAGCGTGGAGCAGGTAACAGAGAGAGATATCCCACTGACGGAAGCCGTTTACTATATCCTTCTGGCGGTGAGGGTGCCAAACCATGGTTACGGGATCATCCAGGAGGTCGAGCGGATGACGGACGGGCGTGTTGTGCTGGGAGCGGGAACGCTGTACGGTGCGATACAGACACTTTTGAAAAAGAAGTGGATCGACATCTACAGTGTCGACACGGAGTCCCGGAAGAAAAAGGAGTACAGGATCACGGATCTGGGCAGGGCTGTCTTTGAGGCAGAGAGAACACGGCTGGAGGAACTGCTGAGAAATGCAGCGCTGATGCGGGATGAAAATGAGGGATGAAGAGTGGATAGAAGGGACGGAGCGAGGAAATGATTCGATATCGAATGTACCTAAACAAGGATAAGGAGACAGAGTGGCTGAACCGTATGGCGGCTGACGGATGGGCGATGCGGAGATTCTTTGCCGGTTTCTATGGTTTTGAAAAGTGTGAGGCAGGCGAGTACATCTATCAGGTTGATTTTGTTGACAGACTGTTTTCTGTCAGCAGAGATTACAGAGAGCTGATGCAGGATGCGGGGATCGAGATCGTCCAGACGTGGGGATTCTGGGTGATACTGCGCAAGAAGGCGTCTGAGGGAAAGTTTGATCTCTATACGGATATCGCTTCGAGCATTGAACATTACAAAAAAATCCGAAAGATGTTCAAGGCGGCAGCGATCATGGAGATAATTTGTATCTTTTTTGAGCTTTTGGCTGGCATCAGAGGTGTGACGATCGGATATGCTTTCGCCCTTCTGCTCGGAGCCATTTTGGTGGCGCTGCTGAACGGGATTGTGGTACTCAACGATAAGATCAGGGTATTGGAAGAGCGGATGACCGGAATCGAGAAAAAGGGCTGCAGAAGCCGCAGTATCTCAGGGCTTTTGGCAGCCGGACTGCTGATGAACAGCTGTGCTATCATGGTGACAGATGCGGTTTCGCAGGGAGTCCGGCATGCCGTTCAGATCTTTGCGATACTGCTGATGCTGGCTGGACTGTTCCAAATGTTTTCCGTCAAGAAGGATTAGCAGGAGATTGTCGCTGCGTTTCCTGTGTCATCTATGGATAAATATCATTGGGAAGGGGCATACTGGTTCAATGAGGATGATCGTCTGCCAGATACAGCGATCACAACAGGATCAGGAGGTGTGAATAAATGATAGAACAGGATACGATCAGGCTTTTGCGGGAGTGCGATGCAGGGATCAAGATGGGGGTATCATCGATAGGAGAGGTGATGGAGTACGTAAGTCACGATAAACTGCGCAAATGTCTCGAAGACTGCAAGGCAAAGCACGAAAGACTCCAGGGAGAGATCCAGGCGATGCTCACGGAGTACCATGACGATGGGAAGGAGCCAAACGTCATGGCAAAAAGTATGTCGTGGATGAAGACCAATGTGAAGCTTGTGATGAATGAGTCGGATCATACGATCGCAGACTTGATGACGGACGGGTGCAATATGGGCGTCAAGTCACTTCACAAGTATCTGAATCAGTATAAGGCTGCAGATGAAAAGTCGAAGGATATCACGAAGAGGCTGATCAACATTGAGGAAAAGCTCGCACTGGATATCAGGGAGTTTTTATAGAATTTTTATTTGAATTTTATTTTTGGCAATAATTGTTGACCATATCCAATTTTTAAAGTATAATTATAGTAAATATTTGCCAAGAATATCACGAAAAAGGTTATACAGTTTAGGTATTTTGTAAACTTTTTTTGCTTGTAACTATGAACATGGCGTAATGGTTATGGTATTTTTCACAAATAGGAACGTAGTAGTAAGTTGAAAGGATATGGTTACAAGTATGGAAAAGATGAAAGAGACAGCTGCAAGTGAAGTATTGGGAAAAAACAGCCAGGTCGCGCGTTTGAGAAGAATTGTAAAGCAGACGAATTTTTCTTTGGTGCTGGGGATTGTCCTGCTTGTGTTGTTATTTTTTGCCAGTATCAGTTATGCGTTTATTTCAAATGAGCAGCTGGAAAGTACCATGTATCTAAACCAGTACCGTCTGGGTTCCAAAGTGCTGACTACGGCAGTGCAGTCTTATGCCGTTACGGGAGACACGATATATTACGATGATTATATGAGGGAACTCAATACAGACAGGAACAGGGATATTGCACTGGCAGGTCTCGAGGCGAACAATATTAAGGAGCACGAGTGGGAAGGGCTCAATGAGATCGCTTCCCTCTCCAACAATCTGGTGCCTCTCGAGGAGGAGGCGCTGGCGGCAGTGGCAGCAGGAGATATTACATCTGCCACGGAGTTTGTGTTCGGGGCAGAGTACTCCGAAACGATCCAGAAGATCAATTCCAGAACAGATGAGGTCATCGCGGAGATACAGGATCGCCTGGATACTTCCAAAAAGATGTTCATGGTGATACAGATTGTCTGTGCGATTGCCTTTCTGGCGGGTTTTGTCAGGCTGGCGCAGCAGTGTCTGAGGACGATCCATTTTTCACAGGCAGAGCTGCTCACACCCATCATTAAGGTTTCAGAACAGATGGAACTGCTTGCAGGCGGCAACCTTCATGCAGAGTTTGATCTCAAGGAGGATGACAGCGAGGTCGGCAACATGGTTGCAGCGATCCGGTTCATGAAGGACAACATGACAGCCATCATCGACGAGATCTCCTGCAGTCTGGAGCAGATGGGGAATGGCAATTACATAATAACGGTGAATCAGAACTATGTCGGTGAGTATGTCAAGATCAAGGAATCTTTGAACAAGATCATTGCGGATATGCGCGCAACAGTGACTACCATACAGGATGTGGCACACGAGATCGACAGTGGTTCTGCACAGCTTGCCTACGCAGCAGATGATCTGGCAACAGCATGTACTGGTCAGGCGACAGAGGTATCTGATCTCATGATGCTGCTGACACACCTTGGCGAAAGTATCGAATACAATGAAAAAGAGGCGGAGGAGGCTGTAAAGATAGCAAATCTGGCGAGCTCTACCCTGACTGTGGGAGCACAGAAATTGCAGGAGCTTGGAAGTGCGATGGAGGATATCAACCAATGTTCGGAGCAGATCATTGCAGTGATCTCGGCGATTTCAGATATTGGGGAAGAGATCGACCTGCTCTCACTCAATGCATCCATTGAGTCTGCGAGAGCCGGTGAGGCAGGGAGAGGTTTTGCAGTGGTAGCAGAGCAGGTGAAAAAGCTTGCTGAAGCGTCTCAGAATGCGGTGGGACAGACATCAGAGCTGATCAAGAGAACAGTGGAGTCGGTGGAGATCGGTACGCGCATCTCAAGGGAAGCCGCCGCAAACATGGAAGAAGTGCAGATGGGAGCAGAGGAGACGACAGGGCGCATCAATAGTATCGTGGAGAAACTGCAGAGTGAGGTCGAGAGTATTGCCCATATCAATGAAAGCATCGGTGTAGTTGCGGGTATTGTGGACAACAATTCAGCGACGTCGGAGGAGACAGCGGCAGTCAGCGAACAGCAGAAAGCGCAGGTAGAATCGATGGTGGATATAATAAACAAATTCAGGGTGTAGTCCATGGTACATAACTTTTTTGTGCGGCATATGATGATAGTAAGAACGGAGAGTACGCGGTGTAACGGTTCAGTGTAGTGCCGAATCGTTACCATTGCGTGTGAGGACTTACATGAATGATCTGGAGAAAGCGCAGTCCTGTATCACCCAGGTGACACAGCAGGAGCCATATCTTACAGGTGAGAAAGTGATCATCGCTGTGCTGGACAGCGGGATTGATTATTTCCTGCCGGAATTTCGCAGCGCGGACGGAAGGACGCGCATTCTGGCGCTGTGGGATCAGACGCAGCAGCCAGACGAGGGGCGGGGGAGACTGCCGCCGCCAGGATACCGTGAGGGTGTACTTTATACGAGAGAAATGATTAATGAGGCACTAGCTTTGGGGCGTGAGAGCGGTCAAAGTCTGGTGCCTGTTTTTGACGTGTCCGGACATGGGACGGCAGTGGCAGGTGTTGCGGCTGGTACAAATATCGGGGTGGCGCCAAGGGCAGATCTGCTGATCATAAAACTTGGCAGCCCAAAGGCAGACTCTTTTCCAAGGACGACACAGCTTATGAGGGGGATCAACTATGCGGTAAATCTCGGTGTGGAGCTCGGAAGCCCTTTGGCAGTCAATCTCAGCTTTGGCAATACATACGGCGACCACCAAGGAAACTCACTGCTGGAGCGGTTCATCGACAACGCTTCCGAAATCGGGAAAAGTGCAGTCATCGTTGGAAGCGGCAACGAGGGAGCCTCAGGAGGGCATACGGCGGGAGTGCTGCAGAATGACAGCCGCATGGTAGAACTTGCAGTGGGTGATTATGAGACAGGGCTCAGCATACAGCTGTGGAAGAATTATCAGGATATGTTTGATCTGGCGGTTATATCGCCTGGCGGTGAGCGGACAGTGCTGGAGCTTTCCGATCTCAGGAAAGCACAGGCGGTACGGCGGACGCTGGAACAGACACAACTGTTGTGCTATCTGGGAAAACCGCTTCCCTACAATGCGCAGCAGGAAATCTTTATCGATATGATACCAGTGGGAAGCTATCTGAACGCCGGCGTGTGGCGCATGGAATTACAGCCGATTTCGCTGGTGACTGGGGAGTACAGGTTCTATCTGCCAGGCTATGCTGCGCGAAGTGCATCAACCAGATTTTTCCTGCCGACGCCAGATATGACGATCACGATCCCTTCAACGGCAAGACGCGTTGTCACTGTTGGGGCGTATGATATGACACGCAGGAGCTATGCAGATTTCTCGGGAAGGGGATATGTGTATAGATACAGTGATGGCAGGACGGACACGGCAGGAGGGCGCCAGATCATTGCGGATGTGAAGCCGGATCTTGTCGCTCCCGGCGTAAATATCACAGTTCCGATGCCAAATGGCGGTTATGAGCAGGTTTCAGGGACTTCCTTTGCGACACCCTTTGTGACAGGGGCAGCCGCGCTGTTGATGGAGTGGGGCATCGTCCGTGGGAATGATCGATTTCTCTACGGAGAGCGGTTGAAAGCGCATCTTGTGCGCGGGGCGCAGCCGCTTGCAGGAGTGCCTGTGCGCCCGGACAGCACGATCGGATGGGGGGCGCTTTGTGTCGAAAAAAGTCTGCCAGGGAAGTTATGAGGAGATTTTGGGGATAATAATCACTTTTTAGGGTGTATGGGTCGAATAAAGTGCTTATTATGTGTTAATACAGGATAAATCGAATGAATTAAACGTAGGCGATATAGAAAATGCAAATTGTATTTCAAATGTAGTTGTGTATACAATATGATAATGATATGATGAAAATAGGAAATACGGAGGATTGCATATGGGAAATATATATGATGGTGCATTTCGGACAATTTTAAATGATTGCCGACAAATGATTATTCCAGTAATCAATGAGGTTTTCAAGGAAGACTATACAGGAAATGAAATAATAGAGTTTCGTCCCAATGAACATTTTATTGAACAACAGGATGCAGCGAATCGGGAAAGAATAACGGACACTAATTTCATAATATATGGAAAGAAAAAGAAAAAATACCATCTGGAATGTGAGAGTAGCTTGCCAGACGGGCGGATGACAATTCGGTTGTTTGAGTATGACGCGCAGATTGCATTGGACGAGGGTGAGGTTATTAATGAAACATTGACGGTAACTTTTCCAAATACAGCAGTGCTGCATCTGCGTACATACAAAAAGACACCTGACAAAATGCGGTATGTAATTAAAACACCAGGCGGTACTGTAGAGTATGATGTACCGATTATGAAGGTGCAGGAATATTCTCTGGATGATATTTTTTCAAAACATTTGTTATTGTTGATTCCGTTCTATATTTTCTCACATGAAAAGGATTTTAAGGTGTATAATAGTAACGAGCATAGATTAGCAGAATTGAAAGCAGAGTACCGGAACATTTTGGAAAGACTTGATAAATTGGAACAGGAAGGAATCATTGGCGCATTTGATAAGCATACAATCATAGAACTTTCCAGCGATGTGATTAAGGAAATTGCACAGAAGTATGAGAATGTGCAGAAGGGTGTAGGTGATATTATGGGTGGAGCATTAATAGAAACAGAAGCAAGGACAATTTTGAATAGAGGAAAGGCTGAAGGCAGGGATGAAACTAAAAAGGAAATGGCACTCAGAATGTTGCGTGATGGAGAATTACCGATTGATAAGGTTGCTAAATATTCAGGACTTGATATTGCAGAGGTGGAGTTACTTGTAGGACTTCAGAAGGTGTAAAAGGAACGTAGATATTTTATTATGACTTATACTTCGCATACTGATATATGCTAAAGAATTATAAAAATCAATTGATCCG
>CAJUQU010000109.1 GCA_910588595.1 uncultured Lachnospiraceae bacterium
GGCATGGAGGCAAGGTTTGTGAACGGTCTGCGCGTCACCGATGATGCGACCATGGAGATCGCGGAGATGGTGCTTGGCAAGGTCAACAAGAGCCTTGTGACGATGGTGCAGGAGCTCGGCGTGAAGGCGGTCGGTGTCAGCGGGAAGGACGGCGGCCTGCTGAAGGTGGACAGAAAGTACGCGGACGGGCAGGACATCGGCTTTGTGGGGAATATCCGCGAGGTCGATCCCAAGGTGCTGTTTGACCTGATCGAGAAGGATTTCCTGCCGATCGTTGCGCCGATCGGTCTCGACGACAAGTTTCAGACGTATAATATCAACGCGGACGACGCGGCGTGTGCCATCGCGAAGGCGGTCGGCGCGGAGAAGCTGGCATTTCTGACGGATATCGAGGGGCTGTACAAGGATATCAACGACAAGTCGTCCTTCATCTCAAGGATCTCGGCGTCGCAGGCGGAACAGCTCATCGAGGACGGCTTTATCGGCGGCGGCATGCTCCCGAAGCTCGGCAACTGCACCAGCGCGATCAAGAACGGCGTCAACCGCGTGCATATCCTCGACGGACGGATCCCGCACTGCCTGCTTCTGGAGATCTTCACCAGAAACGGTATCGGTACGGCGATCGTCAAGGACGAGGATCTGGAGAACATGGACGGGGAAGTGTAGCGCGTTCTGTTCGGATGGCGTTCAAAGGAACGGGCTGCACGAAGAGTGATGCAGTGGAGAGATAGTACAGGGTAAATGGAGATCAGATTATGAATATGAAGGAATATATTGAGGAAGCCGAGTCCGCGCTGCTTCACACTTACAACCGCTATCAGATCGTGTGGGACAGGGGCGACGGCATGTACCTGTACGATATCGAGGGGAAAAAATACCTCGATTTCGTGGCGGGGATCGCGGTGTTCGCACTCGGGTACAATAACAGGGCGTACAATGACGCGCTGAAAGCGCAGATCGACAAGGTGATCCACACATCAAACTATTATTACAATATCCCTGCGGTCGAGGCGGCGAAGAAGCTCAAAAAGATCTCGGGCATGGACAGAGTCTTTTTTACAAACAGCGGCGCGGAGGCGGTCGAGGGAGCCTTGAAGGCTGCGAGGAAATATGCGTTTTTGCGCGACGGGCATACAGACCACGAGATCATCGCCATGAACCACTCCTTCCACGGCAGGACGTTCGGGGCGCTCTCTGTCACGGGGAATCCGCACTACAGGGAGGCGTTCGAGCCGATGATCGGCAACGTCAGGTTCGCTGATTTTAACGATTTTGAGAGTGTCAGGGCGCAGGTGACGGACAAAACCTGTGCGGTCATCTTTGAGACCGTACAGGGGGAGGGCGGCATCTACCCGGCGACGGAGGCGTTCTTGAGCCAGGTCAGGGCGCTCTGTGACGAGAGGGATATCCTGCTGATATTGGACGAGATCCAGTGCGGCATGGGACGGACGGGAACGATGTACGCATGGCAGCGCTATGGCATCAAGCCGGATATCATGACGAGTGCCAAGGCGGTCGGCTGCGGCATTCCTGTCGGGGCGTTTATGATGACAGAGCGGGTGGCACAGCACTCCCTGACGAGCGGCGACCACGGGACGACCTACGGCGGAAATCCGCTCGCGTGTGCGGCGGTGTCAAAGGTGATCGATCTTTTTGAGGAACAGGATATACTGAGCAATGTCGGCGAGACAGGGGCATACTTGTACGAGAAGCTCGATGCGCTGGCGGCAAAGTATGACCGGATCAAGGCGCACAGGGGTGTCGGTCTGATGCAGGGGTTAGAGTGCGGCGGACCTGTGGGGGAGATCATCAACAGGGCGGTCGAGAAGGGGCTTTTGCTGATCAATGCGGGGACAACTGTTATCCGGTTCATTCCGCCGCTGATCGCGTCAAAGAAGGATGTGGATGACATGACAGCGATCTTGGACGAATGCTTATCGGAGATGGATGCAGCAGATAATATGCAGTGATTTTATGAGGATATTAAATGAGACACAGTAGAATAAAAAAGAGGCTGTTATGGGGTGCAGTTGTACTTACAGTGGCGGCTGTTTTGTCAGGTGCGGCATTTTTCTATCATGTGAAGCGCGGTGCGGAAGGAGATTCATTTTCGGAGTTTGGAAACCGGAAAGAGACGATCCGTCTATGGTATACAGATGACGCATTGACGGCTTATCTGAACAGTAAGGCGTTAGAGTTTTACGAGAGCACGGACATCCGGGTGGATGTGAGGCTGGTATCAGGACTCGAGTATCTTGAGGCGGTCAATGCGGCGAGCCTGGATGAGGAGATCGATACACCGGATCTCTATATCCTGAGCAATGATTCTCTGGAGAAAGCATATCTGGCTGGACTTGCGACACAGCTGCCGGATACGGCGCCTGTTTATGAGGAGCAGCTGTTTTCGCAGCCAGCGCGCAATGCAGTGCAGTATGATGGAAAGTATGTGGCTTGTCCGATGTACTATGAAACGAGTGCACTGCTGTATAATAAGACCTATCTGCAGCAGATCGCGGACGAGGCAAACAGCGTCGAGGGAGAAGATACTGGTGAAGAACAGTCCGGTGAGGCACAGGCAGCCCAGACTGTCACGGCGCAGCAGCTGATCCCCACGTCGATCGTGGATATTCTGACCTATGCAGACCAATATTCGACGCCGGAAAATGTAGAGTATTTCTTCCGATGGGATGTATCGGATATATTCTATAATTACTTTTTTATAGGAAATTATATATCGGTGGGCGGAGCGGCAGGGGATGATAAATCCCTGATCGACATCTACAATACAGAATCGGTATCCAGCCTGAAGGTGTATCAGGAGATGAACCAGTTCTTTTCCATTGATCCAAAAGAAACGAATTACGATGCGATCATGCAGGAGTTTCAGGAGGGAAGGACCATCTATACGATCGCGACAAGCGACTGTATCAGAAGACTGGACGAGGCTGCGAAAAACGGTGAGTTTGTCTATGAATACGGGATCGCAAAGCTCCCGGACATCAATCAGGAGCTTACGACCAGGGGGATGTCAGTGACCAATGCGCTTGTCATCAACGGGTATTCGGAGCACAAGGAGTCAGCGGGGCGGCTGATGGAATATCTGATCAGGAATGCAAATTCCGATCTGTACAGTATGACAGGGAAACTCTCATCGGTGATTCAGGATACCTACGAAAATGAGCATGAGGCTGCCTTTATGGAAAATTATAAGGAATCCGTTCCGATTCCGAAGATGCTGGAAACTGGAAACTTCTGGGTGGAGCTTGAGATCTGCTTTGCAAAAGTCTGGGGCGGGGAGGATGCGAATACGCAGCTGAGACAGCTTTCCGAGCAGATCATGACGCAGCTTGCCGGGGAGCCTGTGTCGGAACAGCCTATTGAAGATCCACAAGTAGAGCTGCTGCCGGCTGTCGAGTATGAGGAGGGCACAGGGGAGCTGGATGTCACGCCCGAACCGCAGGGACCATCAGAGTAATACAGCGCAGATTTTTTACAACTTTGAGAATAATTTTCTTGAATAATCCAATTATAATTGTAAACTGGTGACAACAGTTCAGAACGTCAGTGCGATGCTGCGGCGATGCGCTGGATCGTCACAACTGCTGTCCGGATAGAAACGGAGGTTTACGATTATGGTTGGATTTTTGATTGCGCTGATATCGGGGGCATTGATGAGTGTGCAGGGGGTGTTTAACACGAAGGTGACGGAGGCGTCGAGCATGTGGGCGGCAAATGCGTTTGTTCAGTTCACGGCATTTCTGGTGTGCATCGCGACATGGCTGGTTGCGGACAGGACCTCTTTTCGCGAAGTGATCGCCGTGGAACCCAAATACGTTCTGCTCGGCGGTGCCATCGGGGCATTTATCACGCTGACAGTCATCAAGAGTATGGACGCGTTGGGACCTGCAAAGGCGGTGATGCTCATTGTCATCGCACAGCTGATCGTTGCGTATCTGATAGAGCTTTTCGGGCTGTTTGGCGTGGATAAACAGCCGTTTCGCTGGCAGAAAGTCATCGGTGCGCTGATCGCCATCGGCGGATTTGTGCTGTTCAAGTGGGAATAAATAGTTGTGTAAAAGAGATAAATCCTGTAAAATAGCATATGTGAGAAAACATAGATCGCAGGTCAGTTCCTCATGTTAACAGGGATTGACCTGTGTGGTCTAAATGCCATACACAAGCGGAGAAGGGAATAAGATACCATGAAATTATTACATATATCTGATCTTCACATCGGAAAACGGGTAAATGAGTTTTCGATGATCGAGGATCAAAAATACATCTTGCGGCGGATCCTTGCCATTGCGGACGAAGAGCAGGCGGACGGCGTTATGATCGCGGGCGATATCTATGATAAGCCGGTGCCTTCCGCGGAGGCGGTCGGGGTGTTCGACTGGTTTCTGACAGAGCTTGCGGACCATGGAAAAAAGGTTTACGCTGTCAGCGGCAATCATGATTCTGCGGAGAGGATTGCGTTTGGAGCACAGCTTATGAGCGGCAGGGGAGTGTTTGTGTCACCTGTCTATCAGGGGGATCCGGTTATGGTTTCAGTGCAGGATCCCTACGGGGAGCTGTGCATTTATCTGCTGCCGTTCATCAAGCCGGCGGCAGTGCGCCATGCCCTGGAGGGGATACCGGATCTGGACGGAAAAACGCTGCCGGAGAGCTACCAGGACGCGGTGGCTCTGGCTGTGGAGCGCATGAACGTCGATCGCAGTAAGCGCAATATCCTGATCGCACATCAGTTTGTGACTGGCGCCGGCAGATGCGATTCGGAGGAGGTGTCAGTCGGTGGTCTCGACAATGTCGATGCGGATATTTTTGATGCGTTTGACTATGTGGCATTGGGGCATATCCACAGCCCGCAGTACATGAAGCGGGAGACAGTGCGCTACTGCGGGACCCCGTTAAAATACTCCTTTTCGGAGGCGGAACAGGAAAAGTCAGTCACCGTGGTGGAGCTTGGCGGGAAGGGGCAGGTTGGGATCTCCACAGTGCCTCTGGTTCCGCTGCATGATCTGCGTAGGATCCGCGGAACCTATCTGGAAGTGACGGCGCGCGATTTTTACCAGAATATGGACACGAAGGACTATGTGCAGATCACGCTGACCGACGAGGAGGACATCCCCGACGGTCTGCAGAAGCTGCGCATCATTTATCCTAATCTGATGCGGCTGGAGTATGACAACAGCCGGACGAAACAGAACCGTTTCATAGAGCGCGCCGAGGAGATCGAGCAGAAGTCAGAACTGGAATTGTTCGCGGAATTTTATGAGCTGCAGAATAATCAGCCGATGAGCGATGAGCAGACAGCGCTCGTCGCGCAACTGATCGAGGAATGCAAATGAGATATACGAAAGGGGGATCAGCGTAAATGAAACCGATAAAGCTGATCATAAGTGCGTTTGGACCGTATGCGGGAAATACAGAGATCGATTTTGAGCGCCTGGGCGGACAGGGGCTGTACCTGATCACCGGAGAGACCGGCGCAGGGAAAACGACGATTTTTGACGCGATCGTGTTTGCCCTGTATGGGGAGGCGAGCGGAGATGTGCGCAAAGCAGACATGTTTCGCAGCAAATATGCAAAAGATGATGTGCCGACATTTGTCCTGTTTACATTTGATTACCGGGGGAAACGCTATCAGGTAAAGCGGAATCCGGAGTATCAGCGTCCCAAGGGAAGAGGGACGGGATACACGACGCAGAAGGCGGAGGCAGAACTGGTTTATCCCGATGACAGGATGCCGGTCACAAAATCGAAAGAGGTGACAAAGGCGGTGACGGAACTGATCGGTCTGGACCGGAGGCAGTTTACGCAGATCGCGATGATCGCGCAGGGAGATTTTCAGAAGCTTCTGCTGGCGGGCACGGAGGAGCGGGGAAATATATTCCGCCAGATCTTTAAGACAGGGGTGTTTCAGACACTGCAAAACAGACTCAAGGACGCGGTAAAGGCGCAGTGGGTGGAATACAGTGAGCTCAAACGGAGTATCAGCCAGTATATGGAAAGCATCGTGTGCACGCAGGACACACCCACTGCGGAGAAAATGCGCAGGCTTCACAAAGAAAAATTCGACGGCAGAGTCGGCGAAGGACTGGAGGTGCTGGGGCAGCTCTGCATGGAGGATGAGGCGGTGCTGAATGCGCTTGACGGGCAGATCGAGGAGCTGGATAAGCAGATCGAAAAGGAAAACCAGCTGATTGGAAATATCCATAAGATCCGGCAGCAGCAGGAGGAGCTGACCAGGAACCAGGAATTGCTGGCACAGCTCGAACCGCAGATGCAGCAGGCAACTGAGCGGTACCGCGAGGCACAGCAGGATGCAGAGGAGGTCGGGCAGCTTGCACTTGTGATCAAGGAACAGCAGAAAAATATTGCACTGTTCGACAAACTGCAGCAGGAGCAGGAAGCGCTTGCCGCGATCCAAAAGACGATCAGCCAGGAGACAATACATAAGCAGGGACTGGAGGAGCGCTGGCATGTGTCTGAGGCATCGTTACAGGCGGATTCGGAGGCGTTGAAGGGACTCTCCTTCGCAGGCGAGGAGAAAGCGCGCCTGGAAAACAATAAGGACAGGCTGCTGCTGCAGATGAAACGCCTGCATGAGCAGCAAAGCGGCTGGGAGCGGGAGAGGGCGCGTCAGCAGGAGATGGAGCAGGACATCACAAGACAGCAGGAACAGACAACGGCGCTTGCGGCTAAGACCGCACAGCTGCAGGAACAGATCGCGCAGCTGGCAGACAGGGAGACAATGCTTGCTGTGACAGAGGATCTGCAGGAAAGGCTCTCGGAGCAGGAGAGATCGCTGCAGCAGGTGCAGGCACAGCAGCTGGAGAACCAAAAACGAATGCGGCATATTGCAGATACCATCGAGAGACTGCAGAGGGAGGAAGAGTCACTCTGTGAGGTGCAGACGCAGCGAATGGATGCGCTTGCGCATCTGAAAAATGCAGGGGAGACGCAGCTAAAGTGGCAGCATGAGACCGATCTGGCAAGGGAGCAGCTCGCCGTATTTGAGGGGCAGAGGGACAGTCTGCGTGCACTTGAACGGGCGGCGGCAGAATGTAAAGCAGCGTATCAGAAAGCACAGGAGCGGGAACAGGCGCATCAGAAGCAGCAAATACTCTGGCGGGATGCGTGGGAGCGTGTCAAAGATGCGGATACCCGCAGGCTGAAGCTCGGACAGGAACAGGCTGATCTGGATAAGCAGAAACAGGATTGTGCGAAACTGTCAGATGAGATCCGGCTTTTGAAACAACAAGATAGTGAACTGCGCACAACACAGGATGCGTACCGCCAGGCATCGGATGAGAAGGAGCGGATCAGCGCAGATTACAGGGATATGGAGCAGCGCTTTCTGGACGCGCAGGCCGGAATGCTTGCGCGCGCATTAAAAGAGGGAGCACGCTGTCCTGTCTGCGGCAATACGCATCACCCAGATTTGGCGCAGATGCCTCAAGCTGCGCCGGAGAAGGCGCAAGTCGATCGGAAGAAAGCACAGCTCACCGAGGCGGAGAAGAAAGCGGAGGGGCTGAGTGTTTCGGCAGGACATTTAAAAACGCGGTTGGCAGAGCAGAAAGAGGCGGTCTTAGCGCTGGCGGAACGTGTTTTGGGCGAATCGTATGCGCTGAGCTCACCATGCTTGGAGAGTGATGATGGGACTGTCCGGGGGGATGGGACAAAAGCGGCGTCAGAAGAAAACAGTGGTATCAATATATGCAAACTGCAGGAAAAGCTTTCAGAGAAAGAACGTCAGTTTGGAGAAAAGCAAAAGGAACTTGCGACAGCTGTGATAAATACAGAAAAGGACCAGACCCGAAAGGAGGAGCTGGACAAACTGATCCAGGAGGGAGAATCCACACAGAAGCAGTTAAATGCACAGCTGCAACAGGAAAATCAAGCGTATGCGGCATCGCAGGGCAAGCTGGACGAGAAACACTGCCAGTGGGAGAAGATGCTCACAGAGCTGCAATTCCCTGACACCGTGGGCGGGGAAGAAAAGGCGATGAGAGAATATCTGCAAGGAAGACTGGGAGAGTGTGAGGCACAGTTAAGACAGGCAGCTGCAGACAAAAAGAGACAGGAACAGCTCGGCAGTGAGGCAGAGCGCTGTGAGGAGGAGAGGAAGCAGCTGCAGGAACAGATCAGCGCACAGGTAACACAGCAGGCAGAGTGTACTGGTCAGGATCAGACACTGCTGAGACAGATATCAAGTGAGCTGGAGAAAGCCAAAAAACTGTGCGGGGAAGTACAATGCCACATTGGGCAGATCAAGGAGCTGCAGGCAGAATATACGAAGGAAGCAAAGTCAGAAGAAACGAAACATCAGACGCTGGAGTCCATGCTTTCCGCAATAAGAGACTGTGGGATAAAGCTGTCCAAAGGTGCCGGAGCACTGAGAAAGTCGATCGAATCCCGCAGACAGCTCGAGACGGAGCACAGACAGACAGAGCAGTTATTGTCGACAGGCAGCGCAGGGATCGACCGGTTGGAGAAGGAGCTGGAGGGAATCAAAAGTCTGAGGAGCGAGAAGGCAGGGCAGCTTTTTGCGTGCCTCTGCGAGCAGGATCCGCAGCTAGGCGGCACGGATCTGCAATCTTCAGAGATGCCGGAGGAGACACTGCGCGATACGGCAAGCCGCATCGCGCAGCAGCTGGAAGATCAGCTGTGTACGCTTTCAGAAGAGCTGGTTCAGAACAGGGAGAAGCTTCTGGCAAAAGAGCATCTGGAACAGAAGATCCCACAGACGGAAAATGAAATAAAAACACTTGTTCATGATATGCAGAAAGCGGAGGTTTTCCTGACAAAGCAGAAAGCGGAGGGCGATGCCAGGACAAGGGAGATCGCCAGCCTGCAGGAACAGCTTGGAACAGAGTCAAAGGAGGCAGTCGAGCAGCGGATCCAGTCATTGATCGAACGTGTGCAGGCGCTGGAAACAGCCCTACAGACAGCAAGGGAACAGTATGAGGTGTGCAGAGACCGCAGCGGGCATCTGACGGCGGCGGTTGAGACGCTGAAAAAGCAGATTGACGCTGCCGGGGATGCGGCGGGTCAACAGGAGGAGGATGTGCTTGCGCGGCGGGAGAAATGGCAGCAGGACAAAAGGGAGCGGAACGAACAGCGTGACCGGCGGAAAAATGCTGTTTCTGCCAACCGCGATATTTTTGAGAAGGTGACGGCAAAGCAGGAGGATATCCTGGCGGTCGAAAAGAAATATATCTGGATGAAGGCGTTGTCTGACACGGCAAACGGCACTTTGAGCGGCAAGCAGAAGGTGGAGCTCGAGACCTATATACAGATGACATATTTTGACCGCATTCTGCGGCGGGCAAACCTGCGGCTGATGACAATGAGCAGCGGGCAGTATGAGCTCAAGCGCGAGGTGGACAGTGAAAACCGCAGGGAAAAGGCTGGTTTGGAGCTCTGTGTGATCGATCATTACAATGCGACCGAGCGCAGTGTGAAGACACTGTCGGGCGGTGAGACTTTCGAGGCGTCGCTCTCGCTCGCCCTGGGGCTGTCGGATGAGATCCAATCTTATGCCGGCGGGATCCAGATGGATTCCATGTTTGTGGATGAGGGCTTTGGATCGCTTGACGAGGAGGCGCTCGGGCATGCGATGAAGGCGCTGGTGCAGCTGACTGAGGGCAGCCGCTTAGTCGGCGTGATCTCCCATGTCTCCGAACTCAAGGAGCAGATCGACCGCAAGATCATCGTCACCAAGAGCCGCGGAAGGGACGGTGTGAACAGCAGTGTGGCGGTGGAGTAGACGAGCGGGATCCGAAGAAGATAATTTCCGGGAAATATTTGAATTTATAATGGTAGATATTGGATTGTAAAAGTGGTATAATCATAGACATGAATTACACTCATAAAATGAAAGAAGGAGGTTAAAAATTGAAACGACGTATTGTTGCAGTAATTTTAGCGATGTGTTTATGCATTTCTTCCCAGTCAGTGGTTTATGCAGGGCAGGAAAACACTTCGCAGCAGGAAGTTCATACGGAAGGATCTGCAGAGGGATCGGAAACCGGTGATGAAGTGGATTCTACTCCGCAGAAAAACCCAGGGCAGACAGAGGAAGCCGGAACGGGGGAGAGCACAAAGGAACCGGAAAGCGGTGAGGAAGCCGGAACAGGAGAGACGACACAGCAGCCGGAAGGCAGTGAGGAAACCGGAACGGAAGAGGGCACAGAGGAACCGGAAGGCAGTGAGGAAACCGGAACGGAAGAGAGCACAGAGGAACCGGAAGGCAGTGAGGATAGCGGAACGGAAGAGAGCACAGAGGAACCGGAAAGCAGTGAGGAAGCCGGAAAGGGAGAGACGACAGGGCAGCCAGGGGAGAACGATACAGAGGAGACGACAGGGCAGCCGGAGGAAACAGATGCGGAGGAGACCACAGAGCAGCCGGGGAAGACTGATATGGAAGTAATCGCAGAGCAGCTGGAAGAAACAGAGATAAGTGATGAATCGGACACTGTCCGCAAGGGAAGATCTGTGGCAAAACCGGACATACCAGACGTTGATATTGATACCCTTACTCCGGCGAAAGTTTATGATGCAATGATCGCGCTGAAGGGGTGGGAGGACTACAAGGAGGGAAGAGAGTGGACAAACGATGTTCCGTATTCAGACGCTAATCTTTATCAGTGGCATGGTGGAACCCTTGACGGGGTGAACATCAGTGCTGTAGGGTGTGTAGCTTTCGCCTTTACGCTCAGCGATGCGTCATTTGGAGAACTGAAAGCAAGGAAGTACGCTCAGGGTGCGTTCACATTTGAGGATATAAAAGTGGGTGACATCCTGCGGGTAAGAGGAGATGCCCATACCGTGATCGTGCTTGAAGTGAGCGATGCAGGTGTGGTGGTTGCTGAAGGAAACTACAATGGAACTGTCCATTGGGAACGGAAGATCTCTAAGGATGAAGTGATGAAGGACACCAGTCATTACATTACTCGCTACCCTGAGGGGTATATTGTGCCGGATGATCCGGAGGCAAACAAAATAGTTGGTCAAGGCACGCTTGAGG
>CAJUQU010000110.1 GCA_910588595.1 uncultured Lachnospiraceae bacterium
CTTCCGATCTTTGTGTGTGGTGGAGAAATGTACCAGATAGAGTCCGTGGACTTCGACGATGACTGGATCAGGGTTTCAATTGACCATAACGCTGACATATGTAGATATCCTTCAAAGCTCCGGTTTGTAAAGGTTAAAAATAAAGAGACAGAATAATTCATATATTTTTTACTTTTATGCGCTTGTTATGTGGTCCGATTTACAGTATAATAAACAGTGAGATAGTATATTAACTGTGAAAATGAAATAAGAAAGGGTGTTGTAAATGGGATTAAAAAGTGACGAGAGTATAAAGGAGTTTACGCATAAATATTCAAAAGTATGTGTAGACAACAACGCCATCGATCCAGATTTGTTTGATGAATACGGCGTAAAGAGAGGTTTGCGCGACAAGAACGGAAAGGGAGTGCTTTCCGGGCTTACCAATATTTCACTGATAAAATCGTCAGAAGAGAAAGATGGGAAAAGTGTCCCTTGTGACGGGCAGCTTTATTATAGGGGTTATAATATTTATGATCTGGTAAGAGGTTTTCAGGGCGATGATCGGTTCGGCTTTGATGAGTGCGCATATCTGTTGTTGTTTGGAAGTCTTCCAAATACGAATCAGCTGATGGAATTTAAGAAGACATTGGGATACAGTATGACCCTTCCCACAAATTTCGTTAGAGATGTCATCATGAAGGCGCCGAGCCATGATATCATGAATTCGCTTACAAAGAGTGTGCTGACACTCGCATCATACGATGACAGTGTCACGGATATGTCGCTGGACAATGTGCTAAGGCAGAGTCTGATGCTGATCAGTGTATTTCCGATGCTCTCCGTATATGGTTATCATGCATACAATCACTATGAGTGTGACGACAGTCTGTACATACATAGACCAGACCCAAGACTTTCCACGGCGGAGAATCTGCTCAGGATGCTCAGACCGGATATGTCTTACACACCGACGGAGGCGAAGGTTCTGGATGCGGCACTTGTCCTCCACATGGAGCATGGCGGAGGGAACAACTCTACATTTACGACCAGGGTGGTTACTAGTGCCGGGTCGGATACCTACTCTGTCATCGCGGCTGCACTGTCATCGCTGAAAGGTCCAAAGCATGGCGGAGCTAACATTAAAGTCGTGCAGATGATGGAGGATCTGCGGAGAAATGTGGACGACACGACGGACGAAGATCAGGTACGGCAGTATCTGTACAAGCTTCTCGGCAAAGAGGCGTTTGACCGGAGTGGTCTCATCTATGGTATGGGACATGCCGTATATTCCATCTCCGACCCCAGAGCAAAGGTATTCAAATCTTTTGTGGAGAAGCTTGCCAACGAAAAGAAGCACCACAAAGAGTTCGAACTGTACTCGATGATCGAGCGGCTGGCGCCGGAGGTTATCGCCGAGAAGTGCAGGATCTATAAAGGTGTCAGCGCCAACGTGGACTTTTATAGCGGATTTGTGTACAGTATGCTTGATATTCCGATGGAGCTGTTCACGCCGATCTTTGCGATCGCACGCATTGTCGGCTGGAGTGCACACCGCATGGAAGAGTTGATCAATGTCGACAAGATCATCAGACCTGCGTACAAGAGCATCGCGGTCCTGAGACCGTATGAGACGCTGAAAGACAGGTCGATACCAAAACTGGATGGTCAGGACCAAAAGGTATATAAACTTCCTATGAACTAACAGGAAAAAAATTCTAAAAAGTTATTGCATTTTGTAAAGTGTAGTGTTAGAATGGATATAAGTTAAATGATGCTGGATGATAAAGAGTGGGCTTGCGAGTCCACTCTTTCTATATGCATGTGGTGGGTAGCTGACCAGGTATTGGAACGGAATATTTAATGCATATATTTTATTGCGGGGTGAATGAATGGCAAAAAAGGATTCGTATGAAGAGCGCGCAGAGGCACTGCTTGCGCCGATCGTGGCGGCAAACAGCTGCGAGATTTATGATGTTGAGTATGTGAAGGAAGGGAGCGACTGGTATCTCAGGGCGTACATTGATAAACCAGAGGGTGTGAGCATTGTTGACTGTGAGCATGTCAGCCGGGCTTTTTCAGAGAAGCTGGACGAGGAAGATTTTATACCGGATGCGTATATATTGGAAGTATCGAGCCCAGGACTTGGCAGGGCGCTCAAGAAAGACAGACACTTGGAGAAGAGTCTCGGTGAGGAAGTGGAGGTTAAGACCTACAAGCCGATCGAGCGGCAGAAGGAGTTTGTCGGTATGCTCAAAGCATTTGACCGGGATACTGTCACGATAGAAACAGAAAATGATTCAGAGACAAAGGATATGGTCTTTGCCAGATCCGACATAGCGATCATCAGATTAACACTGGATTTCTAGGAATTGTCCCCCCAAGGACAGTTTCTTACTTTAGGAGGGTAAAGGAAAAATGAATAAGGAATTAATGGAAGCACTTAATAATCTTGAGAAGGAGAAGGAGATCAGCAAGGAGACTCTCTTTGAGGCGATTGAAAATTCCCTTCTGACAGCCTGCAAGAATCATTTTGGAAAGGCAGATAATATCACTGTTCAGATCGATAGAGAAACCGGTGATTTTATGGTATATGCCACAAAGGATATCGTGGCAACTTACGATGAAGTTGAGGATGATGTCACACAGATCTGCATTGATGATGCAATTCAGCTTTCAAAAAATGCGGTGATCGGTGATACGATCAATATAGAGATCAAATCGAAGGAGTTCGGACGCATCGCGACACAGAACGCAAAAAATGTGATCCTGCAGAAGATCCGCGAGGAGGAGCGGAGTGTCGTCTATAACCAGTTCTTTGAGAAGGAGAAAGATGTAGTTACAGGTATCGTACAGCGCTATATCGGCAGGAATATCAGTATCAATCTCGGCAAGGCGGATGCAGTGCTCAACGAGGCGGAGCAGGTAAGAGGCGAGGAGTTTAAACCGACAGAGCGCATTAAGGTGTATATCCTGGAAGTAAAGAACACGCCGAAAGGGCCGAGGATCCTCGTCAGCAGAACACACCCTGAACTCGTAAAAAGGCTCTTTGAGGCGGAAGTTACTGAGATCAAAGATGGAACGGTTGAGATCATGAGCATTGCCAGGGAGGCAGGAAGCCGTACCAAGCTTGCAGTGAGAACAAACAATCCCAATGTCGATGCGGTCGGAGCCTGTGTTGGTATCAATGGCGCCAGGGTAAATGCGATCGTCGAGGAACTTCGCGGTGAGAAGATCGATATCGTCAATTGGGACGAAAATCCTGGAAACTTTATACAGAATGCACTCTCTCCGGCGAAGATCGTAGCAGTGTTCGCAGATCCGGACGAGAAGACGGCAAAAGTTGTCGTACCGGATTACCAGCTCTCTCTTGCCATCGGTAAAGAAGGACAAAATGCGAGACTGGCGGCAAGACTTACGGGATATAAGATCGACATTAAGTCTGAGACGCAGGCAAAAGACGCAGAAGGATTCCGCTATGAGGATTATATGTTCGACGAGGACGGAGATGTTTATTACGAGGAAGAGTACGAGGAGGGTGAATATGATGACTCAGAATACACTGCATCCGAAGATATGGGATATGAGGAAGACGCATCCGAAGAAAGCGGATATGATGCTTCTGAGGTAGAGGCAGAAGATGCTTTATATGAGGAGGAGACAGAGGGGTAAATGGCAAAAAAGATTCCGTTGAGACAGTGTATCGGCTGTGGTGAGATGAAGAGCAAGAAGGAAATGATACGGGTCCTGCGCACCGAGGAGCAAGGCATCATTCTGGATACGACAGGTAGAAAGAATGGCAGGGGCGCATACATATGCCCGAATCCGGACTGCATGAGGAGCGCCAGAAAGTCAAGAGGACTTGACCGGGCGTTTAAGATGGCGGTACCTGATGAAATATATGACAGTCTGACAAAGGAGATAGAGTTATTTGAATAGTGTCAAATCAAAATTTCACAATCCTGATCCGAGTGCCGGTCAAGGTGCGCGAAAGGAAGTAAATGTGAATAAGGTATATTCCATGCTTGGGCTTGCGATGAAAGCAGGCAAGGTGGCAAGCGGAGAATTTGCAACTGACAAGAGTGTCAAAAGTGGCAAGGCATGGCTTGTCATTGTGTCAGAGGATGCATCGGATAATACCAGAAAAATGTTTTCCAATATGTGTGAGTTTTACGAAGTACCAAGATATTTTTTCGGAACAAAAGAGGAACTTGGGCATGCGATCGGTAAGGCTATGCGTTCATCTCTTGCAATTACAGATGAAAACTTCGCAAAATCAATCAGGAAGCAACTGGAACAGTCTGTTAAGAGTGAGGGTGAGGAGGAGTAAAATGGCGAAAATGAAAGTGTATGAACTGGCACAGGAAATCGGCGTAAAGAGCGCAGAGGTCCTTGCATTATTAAAAAATAAAGGTATAGAGGTAAAAAGCCACATGAGTGTATTAGAAGACGGACAGGTAGAAGATGTAAGGAAGACGATGAAAGTGCCTGCTAAGTCAGAAGAGGCACCTAAGACGACGGAAAAGAGTGAGCCATCAAAGGCTGCGGCATCAGGAGAGACAAAGGCGCCTGCCAAGACTGGAGAGGGAGTCGTAAAGAAGAAAAAGAGCATTATCTTTGTGAGCAATCCCCACAATTCCAAAATGCCAGGAGGAGCACAGATCCCAAGAAAACCTGTGCGTTCGGAGAAAAAGGCAGCGCCGCAGGCAAAGGCGGAAAGCGCAGAGGTCAAAAAGCCTGTACCGCAGGCAAAAGCAGAGAATGCAGAGACCGCAAAACCGGTATCTGCTGCAAAGGTGGATGCTGTTGTTGAAAAGCCGGTGCAAAAAACAGCAGAAACCGCAAATGCAGTTGAAGTCAAAACAGAACAGCCCAAAAATGAGGAGGTTGTAAAGACGCAGCCTGCTGTCAAGGCAGACACAGCGGCCAGGGTGGAAGAACCGGCAAAGACGGCTGCTGCCAAGACGGAGGAAGCAAAGCCTGTCCAGAAGGGTGATTACCGGGATGGCAACAGGAGCGATGGACAGCGCCGGAACAATAACAGCAATAACGGGAACAACAGAAGTGACGGACAGCGCCGCGACAATAATGGCAGAGGTGACGGACAGCGCCGTGACGGTCAGAGAAATTTTGACAACAACAGAGGTGACGGACAGCGCCGTGACGGTCAGAGAAACTTTGATAACAACAGAGGTGACGGGCAGCGCCGCGACAATAATAACAGAGGTGACGGACAGCGCCGTGACGGTCAGAGAAACTTTGATAACAACAGAGGTGACGGACAGCGCCAGGGAGGAAGACCCGGACAGGGCTTTGGCGGCGGTCGCGACAATGATCGAGGACGTGACAACAGAGGTGGTTTTGGCAACAAAAATGCCGGCAAGGGCAGCGGATTTGTGCCGGAGAGTCCGATCAAGGATGCCGAGAAACATAGAGACGAGGAAAAACGCCGTATCAGTCAGGAGAAGGATAAGAGAAACCGCAAGGATCTGATCTATGAAGAGGAAAGCGACAACATCAAGAACATTAAGGGTAAGAATAAGCCTGGTAAGTTCATCAAGCCCGAGAAGAAGGCGGTTGAAGCAGTTGAGGAGCAGATCAAAGTGATCACGCTCCCGGAGACACTCACGATCAAAGAGCTTGCGGACAAGATGAAGATACAGCCCTCAGCGATCGTCAAGAAGCTCTTTTTGCAGGGGCAGATCGTGACTGTCAACCAGGAGATCCCATATGAGACCGCAGAGAATATTGCGATCGAGTACGACATTATCTGTGAGCAGGAAGTAAAGGTGGACGTGATCGAAGAGCTTCTGAAAGAGCAGGACGAAAATCAGGAGGATATGGTTTCAAGATCCCCTGTCATCTGTGTAATGGGGCATGTAGACCATGGTAAGACATCACTGCTCGATGCGATCAGAAAGACAAATGTGACTGACAAAGAGGCGGGCGGTATCACGCAGCACATCGGTGCATATACAGTCAATGTCAATGAGCAGAAGATAACATTTCTCGATACGCCGGGACATGAGGCTTTTACGGCAATGCGTATGCGTGGAGCAAACTCGACAGATATCGCGATCCTCGTGGTGGCTGCAGATGACGGTGTCATGCCGCAGACAGTGGAGGCGATCAGCCATGCGAAAGCGGCAGGTATCGAGATCATAGTCGCCGTCAATAAGATCGATAAGCCAGGGGCAAATATAGAGCGCGTGAAGCAGGAACTTACTGAGTATGGCTTGATCGCGGAGGACTGGGGTGGAAGTACCGTATTTGTACCGGTTTCTGCAAAGAGTGGAGAAGGGATCGAGCAGCTGCTCGAAATGATCCTGCTGACCGCAGAGGTGCTGGAACTCAAAGCCAATCCGAACAGACGTGCGAGAGGACTTGTGATCGAGGCAGAGCTCGATAAGGGACGCGGACCGGTTGCCACGATACTGGTACAGAAGGGTACGTTATATGTCGGTGATTTCGTGTCAGCGGGTGCAGCGAGCGGTAAGGTCCGCGCCATGGTGGACGACAAGGGACGACGCGTGAAAGAAGCAGGTCCTTCCACACCGGTAGAGATACTTGGACTGAGCGATGTGCCAAATGCTGGTGAGATCTTTATTGCGCACGAGAATGACAAAGAGGCAAAATATTATGCAGAAACATTTGTGGCGCAGAATAAAGAGAAGCTTCTTGAGGATACTAAGGCTAAGATGTCCCTTGACGATCTGTTCTCACAGATCCAGGCAGGAAATCTCAAAGAGCTCAACCTGATCATCAAGGCTGATGTGCAGGGCAGCGTGGAGGCGGTAAAGCAAAGTCTCATGAAGCTTTCCAATGAGGAAGTCGTCGTCAAGTGCATTCATGGCGGTGTCGGTGCGATCAATGAGTCAGATGTCAGTCTTGCGTCAGCGTCAAAAGCCATCATCATCGGATTCAATGTGCGCCCTGACACGCAGGCAAAGGCTACGGCAGAACGTGAAGGTGTCGATGTCAGGCTTTACAAAGTCATCTATCAGGCGATCGAAGATATCGAAGCTGCGATGAAGGGGATGCTGGATCCTGTATTTGAGGAGAAGGTGATCGGTCACGCGGAAGTCAGACAGATCTTTAAGGCATCGGCTGTAGGGAATATCGCGGGATCTTATGTTCTTGATGGAATATTCCAGAGAGGATGCAAGATCAGGATCACCCGTGAAGGTGAGCAGATCTATGAGGGTGAACTTGCCTCACTCAAGAGATTTAAGGACGATGTCAAGGAAGTGAAGACCGGTTTTGAGTGTGGTCTTGTGTTTGAGGGCTTTGACAGCATGCAGGAGCTTGACATCGTGGAGGCATATATCATGGTGGAAGTGCCAAGATAAAAGTGCCAGGATAAAGATGGAGTGGTGAATAAAGTGTGATGCGTGCCAGAGCACGCAAGAGGGATCAATATGAGAAAGAACAGCATTAAAAATACTCGCGTGAACGGGGAGGTTCATCGTGTTCTGGCGGAGGTCATAAGGAGTGAGATCAAAGATCCAAGGATCGATCCCATGACCTCGGTGGTGTCTGTTGAGGTCGCGCCTGATCTGAAGACCTGCAAAGCATGGATCAGTGTACTCGGCGATGAGGATTCGCAGCAAAATACCATTGAGGGACTGCGGAGCGCAGAAGGCTATATCAGAAACCTTCTGGCGAAGAAGATCAATCTGCGGAATACGCCGGAGATTCGGTTTATCCTGGATCAGTCGATCGCTTACGGCGTGACTATGTCCAAGAAGATAGAAGATATCAGCCGTGCAGATGATGAGAGACATGTTGATGACAGCAGAAACGATGATGATTTTCAGGAATAAAAATAAAAATATCTGGGAATATTTGACTTCCCAGATATTTTTGTGTATTATGTACACAGGCATACGTTTTCATGCCTGATATATGAGGATTGAAAGAAAAGTTATAGAATAGATTGTAAAGAAAAAGGGATATATTGTAAGGGTAGTGATGATCATGGGAAAGTTTAATTTGTTAGAAGAGTGCAACGGCGCCAAAAATATTTTTATATCAGGACATGTCAGACCGGATGGAGACTGTATAGGTTCCTGTCTGGCGATGTATATGTATCTGAAAAACGCTCTGCCGGAGGCGGAGGTAAAGTTATCTTTGGAGGAGCCTGCGGAGATTTTCAGCTGCATCAAATGTTTTGATGAGATTGATCGTACATATGCGGTGGATGGTAACATCGATCTGTTTATCGCGCTTGACTGTGAGAAGTCAAGGCTTGGGAAAGCAGAAGAAATTTTTGACAATGCAAAAAAGCATATCAATATCGACCATCATGTCAGCAATGAACGGGGCTGTGGGGAGATCAACTATGTGGTTCCCGGGTTCAGTTCGACAGCAGAACTTGTGTACGGTATCTTTGACAAGCAGTATGTGGATGCGGAGATTGCCAAAGCTGTTTATATAGGGATCGCACATGACACAGGGATATTCAGATACTCAAACACTTCGCCCGAGACGCTGCGGGTTGTGGCAGAGTTGATCGAGTACGGATTTGATTTTCCGGCGATCATTGATGAGACGTTTTACGAGAAGACATACGCACAGAATCAGCTCTTAGGCAGGGCACTTCTGGAAAGTATTGTTTTTATGAATGGAAAGTGTATCGTCAGCGCCATTGACAAGAAAACGCTTGATTTTTATAATGCCGCGTCAAAGGATCTGGAGGGGATCGTAAATCAGCTGCGCATAACGAAAGGTGTGGAATGTGCTATCTTTATGTATGAGACGGGGAATCTGGAATACAAGGTAAGTCTTCGCTCCTGCAGATATGTGGACGTTAGCAAGGTCGCCGCATTTTTTGGCGGCGGAGGTCATGTAAGGGCAGCAGGCTGCAACATGAACGGAACATTTTATGACGTAGTGAACAATATTTCAAAACGGATCGAACTGCAGATGATCGAACACGAAGGATCAAAGAAATAGATAAAAGATTGAGAAAGTGTGATACGTTGATCAATGGGATAATGAACATATACAAGGAAGCCGGCTATACGTCGCATGACGTAGTGGCAAAGCTCCGCGGTATAGTGAGACAGAAAAAAATCGGACATACGGGAACGTTGGACCCCGATGCAGTCGGGGTTCTGCCGGTGTGTTTTGGCAGTGCGACAAAGCTCTGTGATATGATGACGGACAAGAGCAAGGAATATGAGGCACTGATGCGCCTTGGTGTAACTACTGACACGCAGGATATGAGTGGTAAGATTCTGACCGAGAATGCAGTCGATGTGTGTGAGTCCGAGGTGGAAAACGTGATCATGGGCTTTGTGGGCGGATATGAACAGATGCCGCCAATGTACTCTGCACTCAAAGTCAATGGAAAAAAGTTGTACGAGCTTGCCAGAGCAGGCAAAGAAGTGGAGAGACAGCCAAGACATGTCGATATCGCGTATATAAAGATCCTGGGGATAGACCTGCCCGAGGTAAGGTTCCAGGTGGGGTGTTCAAAGGGGACTTATATCAGGACATTGTGTGCAGATATCGGAGAAAAGCTCATGTGTGGGGCAGCGATGGCAGGACTGATACGCACAAGGGTTGGAAACTTTAAAATAGAAGATTCCATCAAGCTTTCCAAGGTGGAGGAACTGATACAGCTGGGGACATACAGGGATCATGTGATTACGCCCGACAGTATTTTTTTGGAGTATGAGGGGGCAGCTGTAAAGTCTGAGGCTGAGAATGCCCTATTAAATGGAAATAAGCTTTATCCGCGGCAGCTCGATTTTGACAGCTGCACATTTTTTGCGGATGGGGATATGCTTCGTGTCTATAATAGAAAGAGGGAATTCAGGGCGGTGTATACCTTTGTAAAAAATGAGGGAGTGTTCAAGCCTTTCAAGATGTTTTTGGAATGATCGCCTGGAGTGGATAGGAAATGATAGTGATAGAGAATACAACGGAATTTCATATAGAGGAGGAAACGGCGGCTGCCATCGGCAAGTTTGACGGGTTCCACAGGGGACATCAGAAGCTTTTGGGACAATTGCGACAGCAGCAGGAAAAGGGACTGAAATCCGTGGTGTTTACGTTCGTGCCATCGCCTGCTGCATTTTTTAGCAGGGAACCGATTCGGGAGCTTTCCACTTTGGAAGAGAAGCGGCGCATCTTTGAAAATGCGGGTGTTGATTATCTGGTTGAATATCCATTTTATCAGGAAATAGCAGATATGGAGCCAACAACTTTTATCAGAGAAGTTCTTGTCGATCGGCTACATGCAAAATGCGTGGTCGCCGGGGAGGATGTCTCTTATGGAAAACGTGGGGCAGGTGATTATCTGCTGCTGCGGGAGAAGGCTCCGGATTATGGATACGAAGTTATTTTGATCGATAAGGTATTGTATGAGGGCAAGGAAGTCAGCTCCACCTATGTCCGTGAGGAAGTGGGAAAAGGGAACATGGAGCTGGCGGCAGAACTGTTAGGGACACCTTATTGCGTGAGTGGAGAAATTGTACATGGAAGGAAGCTGGGGCGTACGATCGGTATGCCGACAGTGAACCTGGTGCCCCCGCAGGACAAGCTGCTTCCGCCAAAGGGCGTGTATTATTCTTATGTGTATCTCCACAGCAGGACAGGTGATATGCCATATGATGGAAAAAGGTTTGCGGCAATCACCAATATCGGGACAAAGCCGACAGTGGATCAGCGTTCTGTCATGGGGGTAGAGACGTATCTCTATGATTTTGACAGCGATGTGTACGGAGAACATATGGATGTTTACTTGTTGCAGTACAAACGTTCAGAGATGCGTTTTGACGGGGTAGAAGCATTGCGGGCACAGATGAAAGCAGATATCGCAGCCGGCAGGACCTATCATGGATCATAGTTTTATGCGTAACAGTTCAGCCTTCGGCTTCCTGTTACAAGCATCAAGCCATGCAAAAACCG
>CAJUQU010000111.1 GCA_910588595.1 uncultured Lachnospiraceae bacterium
ACGTACCGTGGCTTGATGCATCCAGGCCGCTATGCTTTCTCACGGACTTCGCAGCATAGTGCGAAGTCCTGGCTGAACTGTTACCCGCCGCTTTCCAGTATTGTATTTTTTCTTGACAGCGCAAAGTTATGTGTGATATGCTGTATGCAGTTAAATAATCACTGATATGAATATAGAACAATATATTATAGGAAGGTGGCTTAAGCATCGTGGGTATTATTATTTGTTGTGCACGGACCCGTATACAGGGGCAGTAAAAAAACAGATCAATCGTCTTATAAGACGGGAGTTTTTTGCGTGCAAATAATAATATCACATACACTGTCCGGCTGGAAAACGGACGGGGTATAAGCATCGGTCGCGTAGACGCAGCGGTTTTAGCAGCTGTGTCTGTGTTTTCTGTTGTATTGCACTGTTTTAGCAGGGAAATTCCGTTTTAGATCAGAATTTGTCCTGTTTTTTTATTGCCTTTTTCAGAAAAAATGATTGTAAATGTAAATCAGAAGGAGGCACACAATGCAAAAAGACAGGAAATATCAGGGACATGACACATCAAAACACTTATCAGATTCACAGAACTTTATCACAAACCGGAAATTGATCCAGAGGATCATACGACTGGCAAAGATCAACACAGATGATACCGTACTTGAGATCGGGACAGGAAAAGGACATCTGACGGAAGTGTTGTGTGAACAGGCTGGAAATGTATGTTCGATAGAGATCGACCCCAAATTGTACAAGAGTGCACAGGGGAGACTTGCGCGGTACACGAATCTGAGATTGGTACATGGTGATTTTTTAAAATACAATCTACCGGCAAAAGGCGATTACAAGGTTTTCTCCAATATCCCATTTTTCATCACCACACAGATCGTCGAAAAACTGACACGTGTGTCAGATCCTCCTGCGGAGATATGGCTCGTCATGGAAAAGGGAGCGGCAAAACGGTTTCTGGGGATCCCGAAGGAGACAACAAAGTCGCTCATGTTAAAAGTGAATTGGAATATGGAGATTGCATATCATTTTCACAGGGAGGATTTTCATCCTGCGCCGTCAGTCGATTCCGTTTTGGTACACTTCTCCAGAAAGCAAGTGCCCGATCTGGACAGAAAGGAATGCGGTGAATTTCAGAAATTTATAGAACATTCATTAAAGTACGGGATCTGCGGCAGCAGAGGGCTGCTCACCAAGAGACAGGTGTCCGTGGCGCTCAGGCGGGCAGGGCTTCCACATGCACATGAGGACGGTGTCACGCTGTATATTCAGTGGCTGTGCTTATTTCGATGCTACCGGCAGTGTCACAGATAAGATAAGGAAATAAGATAGAGAGCGTTTTGGCGGTTGACAGGGAAATAGAAATTGAATACAATAGTTTAAAATGTATATGTTTTTATACTCGATCATTATTCATCAAGACGAGGAGTACGGAGTGGAATACGTTGTTTTTGATTTGGAGTGGAATCAGGCTGCCGATCTGCGGACAAGAAGGGCGAACAGTTTGCTGTTTGAGATCATAGAGATCGGCGCTGTCAAGTTAAATGAGAATAGAGAGCAGGTTGACGAATTTCACGAGTTGATCAGACCTCAGGTGTTTCACACGATGAACCAGGTGACAGGGGAGCTGATCCACCTGAAGATAGAGCAGCTTGATAATTGTCGTTCTTTTCCGGAGGTTGCAGCGGACTTTGTCAGATGGTGCGGCAGGGATTTCATCTTCTGCACATGGGGAAACCTTGATCTGACAGAGCTGCAGAAGAACATGGACTACTATAATATGACACCTGTGTCAGAAAAGACGCTGAAATATTATGATGTCCAGAAACTATTCAGCATTGCCTTCGAGGACAGAAAATCGAGACGGACGCTGCAGTATGCCGTTGATTTTCTCCACATCAGAAAAGATGTGGCGTTTCACAGGGCGTACACGGACGCATACTACACGGCAAAAATCATTAAAAGGATTGAGGATGGCAGGGTTTTTAGGAACTATTCCTTTGACACCTACCGCCTGCCAAGGAACAGATCCGAGGAGATCAAGATCTGTTTTGACGATTACTCAAAATATATATCGCGTGAATTTGCGGACAAGACCACCGCCATGGGAGACCGTGAAGTCACAGATACCCATTGTTTTCTATGTGGCATGAGGACAAGGAAAAAAATACCCTGGTTCACCAACAATGGGAAACATTACTACACGGTGGTCAGCTGCACACGCCATGGTGCGATCAAAGGAAAGATCCGGCTGCGCAGGGCGGAGAGTGGCAGGATATATGTGGTAAAAACAATGAAGCAGATCGACTCTGACGGGGTGCAGGATATCATGAACAAGAAAAGTCAGGTCCGTCAGAATAGAAAAGAGAGACGTCAGAAAAAGGAAGGCACGGTCTAGCGCCTTCCTTTTCTAAATCGTTTGATCCGTTGTCGGGATGTATTGTGCCATCTGGCATTTCGCCGCGCCTGTCTTCTGGCAGCATGGATCTCCCTTCTCCTGCTGCGGCGGCGTTTGCTGCTCTGCCCCCTCGGAGAAAAGCTATAGTTGTTGATGATGGAGATGACGAACAAAATGAGCATGATCACTGCCGCCGCGATGATAATGCCAAAGATGACTTTCCTGACATCAATATAGATGATATTGATCTCCTCCTGCTGCGTGTCCGATGACTCGGAGGGCAGCATCATTTCTCCCGCAGTGTTCTTAGGTGTGATCTCATGGGCAGGGTCACTGGAACTGAAATGAAAAGCGGGGACACTTGATCTGTAAAACACCAGGCTGCACTGTCCTACAGGTACGTCAGAGTAGGTATAATTGATCGACGCAATGACATTCGTGTCCGATGACTGTTCGGCATATGTCATGGTTGAGACGGTATCTGAAAATTCCGCCGTGTTCGGCAATATGACATACGCGTCATTTTCTATGGAGATGAGCGGAGTCGAATCACCAAACAGATCATTTTCCGTATCAAAAAAATCCATTGTATCGAAGTTGTATTTGGTCTCGTTGTCCTTGACAGATACTCTCTGAAAGTTTTCAAATCCATATTGAAACAGGGTGATCGTGTCCTCAAACTGATAGGGTGTCTCGTCCATAAAAACGACACATACAAGTTTCATTCCATTTTTTTCTGCAGCGGACACGAGTGTCTGGCGCGACTGTGACACATACCCTGTCTTGCTGCCAAGCAGATATTGGTATTCATACGGTTTGCCCTTGTAGAGCTGGTTTTTGGAGGCGATCCACACATAGTCTTCATCGTCAGGCTTTAATCGAAAATGATAACTGGGTGTGGAAGACATCTTGCAAAGCATTTCGTTTCCAAAAAATTCACATCCGATCAGGGCAAGATCATAGGCACTGGTGTAGTGATCCTCGTCAAAAAGTCCGTTACAATTGGTAAAATGGGAATCTGTGCCGCCGAGAGAGGACACTTTCTCATTCATCAGTTCCGCGAAAGCTTCCACCGATTTGTCTTTTCCGAGCTTTTCTGCAACATGTTCCCCGACAGCGCTGGCAACATCATTTGCGGACTGTACCAGCACACAGTAGAGTGCCTGTTCCATAGGCATGGTATCTCCTGTATCAATTCCCCCAAGTCGGGATCCATCGATTGGGACATCGTAGATAGAGTTGCGTGAAAAGGTGATCGTCTCGTCCATCGTGCAGTTCTGCATAGCGAGCAGGCAAGTCAGGATCTTGGTTGTGCTGGCGGGATAGCTCCTCTCATGGATATTTTTGGCATAGAGGATCGTGTGTGTGTTCATTTCCATCAGAATAGCGGACTTGGCACCGATCGCAGGACCCTTGGGCCAGTTAGCGATCGCGTTGGACTGGATCGGAAGCGTTTTGTGCTGTTCCATCTGTTCCATGGGATCGACATCAGCATGTGCGACAGTAGAGCCGGGAAGCAGGGCATCCGTGAGCGGCAAATTGCAGACCAGCACTGAGATCAGTATCATGCCGGCAATCAATCTGTTTATATTCTGTTTCATTCCCTTCATTATAGTTATCCCTTCATTTATATATATTAGATTGTACACTATTTTTCTAAAAATGTAACCCGTATTAAAAATTTAATAAATTTGTTCACACTCCGCGCAGCAAAGTATTTGGAATCAACTTCCTGCAGATGGAGACATATTTTTGGAGAGTCTCCTCCGAATGGGCGTGATATCCATCACACAGTACACCAGCGCTGTGCACATACGACTGCAGGAAATATGCCTCAGCACCGGCGATCCATTGGGAGATGGCCAGCATATCGGATTCATCATGAAATTCTCTAACGATCGTTGTGCGAAACTCGTATGAGATGAGCCTTTGCTGCATTAGGATCTGTATGGATTCCCCGATTGCCGTCAGGTCCAATCTGTCATGACACCTCGCCAATCCAACGGTGACTGCATATTTTTCAGGTGCATTTTTGATATCCATGGCACAGTGATCTATTAGGCCTGTGTGGATGAGATGGTGCAGCATCTGTGGGTTAGATCCGTTCGTATCCAATTTTACGAGAAATCCAAGCTCCTTGATCTGTCTGATCAAATGTGGCAGATCAGGGTTCAAAGTAGGTTCGCCGCCTGTGATGCACACGCCTGTGAGGACATGCTGCCGTCTATTTAAAAATGCAAAAAGCTCTTCTGTCGTGAGTGGCAGAAGGGATTCATCCTTTAATATAATATTCTTGTTGTGGCAGTAAGGACAGCGGAAATTGCAGCCGCCGGTAAATACAGTCGCTGCAACATGTCCTGGATAATCCAATAAAGTTGTTTTGTTCAGACCGAGAATCAGCATGATATTTCCTCCTGGTACAGGATCAGCGATGACCAAAAACCGTCAATAGAGCGCAAACCTGCACTGTTGCAGCCATCAGTGGAGCGTAATCCAGTACCGCTGCAACCGCCGATATAACGCAAACCTGCACTGCCGCAGCTATCAGTAGAGCGTAAGCTTGTACCGCTGCAACCGCCGATAGAGCGTAAGCCTGCACTGCCGCAACCGCCATGAAAAGTATTCATTTAAATCTGTACACAAAACAGTATAACATATTTTGCCCGAAATACACATAGGATAAATCAATATGAGATCGATCAGGAAAGATTGGAGAAGAAGAGGCAATGATGAATTATATCTGGGGAGGTATGCTGATCATAGGGATCATTTTCGGCGTAGCTACAGGAAACATGCAGGCAGTGACGGATGCAGTGCTGCAGTCCTCCAAGGAGGCGGTGACGCTCGGCATCTCCATGCTCGGCATCGTGGCATTCTGGACAGGACTGATGGAGGTGGCTCAGGAGGCAGGCGTCATCACAGGGCTCACAAGACTGATTGCGCCGTTCATGCGCTTTCTGTTTCCCGAAATCCCAAAAGGGCACAGGGCGTGGGATTCCCTGTCCGCCAATTTTGTGGCCAATATACTCGGGCTGGGCTGGGCGGCGACGCCGGCGGGGCTGCGGGCGATGAGCGACTTGGAGGAGCTGGAGAGGGCGCGCGGGAATGGGGAATATTTGGATACAAAGGCGGGGATAGCAGCAGCGAATGGATTCATGGATTGCGGTGCGCGGACAGCCAGCAATGAAATGTGTACGTTTCTTGTGATGAATATTTCGTCATTGCAATTAATACCAGTGAATATCATCGCGTATCGCAGCCAGTATGGGAGCGTCAATCCGGCAGCAGTGATTGCGCCGGCGATTGTGGCGACGTTTTTTAGTACGGTGGTGGCAGTGGTATATTGCAAAGTGATGGGGAGAAAATGCGATTGATGAACTTGTTAATCGGAGTATATAAAATTTCTTTTGAGACGGTAGCATATATTTTTGATGATCTATACCTAAATTTGTGAAGTTGGTTGTTTGATAATGCCAATCCATAATTGGATTTGCTTACTTTTAATAAACTGCCCTCCAAGGGCAACAACTTCATGTATTTGATCGCTTTTGGTTTCCAATAACGGTTATAAACGCCAGAAATTCCTTCTTATGGGCATATTTTCATGTAATACTTCGGTCAAGGCATAACAGCATTTGTCTGGCGTGCTCCGTTATGTGGCCTGCCATTAGGATCATGTTACCAATCACTGTTCGCAGTATTCTGCGTCTGACCTTCTGCTTAGTGGCTGTCCCTCTCCTGCTGATACTTTCCTGTCCGATCATCCGTAGGATGTTATAGGTCAGAACTGCAAGTTCAAGCACCAGCTCATTGGTCTCAAACCTGCCGGAAGGCAGTCTATCCAGATCCATATCGGTTTTGATCTCGCTGTGGAACTGCTCGCATTCACTATGGGCATGGTAGAGTCCGATGACTTTCTGGTCGCTTATCCACAGGTTTGTCCATCGGGTATTGGCTTCTATGTCGCCTTTTAGAAGCAACTACCCATTATTATCAATGGTATGATTTATGATCTCATACCCGGTACGGACTGTAATAGTTTTTTTATCATAGTTTTTCTAAAGGTTCGTGTCACTGACTACACACAAGGGGGCTTAGGGCGATGAGTGTTTTGAAGGAGCTTAAGCGACAGCGAGGAAATCCTATCTCAGCCAGTATGGAAGTGCCAATCCGACAGTAGCGACTATGCCTGTAATTGTGGCGATTTTTGCACGGTGGTGTATTGTAAAGTGATGGGGAGAAAATGCATTTGATGAACTTGTCTTTCCAATAGTTAAAGGAAACTTTCCTCATTATAATGGTAAAATATTATTTTATTTTTGAGATTAGAGTAACAACATGGGAGATAAAACGCGGTTGAAGAATTTATTAATCGATGCTATACTACATTATAATATAATACTGATTAATAAGCATTCTATATTGCACTATTAATAATGGAATGTTAGTAATGAATCGTCTTTGATACCTTTATGCAATTATAATGAAATTGGTTAGAATTATTTATAAGATGACAAGAGAGAAAATGTAAAAGTTATAGAAAGGTACTGTACGAAATGTCTGTTAAATATACATTTTTATCTGAAAATGAAAATATGCAAGGTACAAAACTACAAATATGCAGTGATGAAAAAAGAAGTGTAAGTGTGCTTCAATATAAAGTGCAGGGCTGTTTATTGTATTCTCATGAAAGAGGAATGTATTCTGAGGATAAAAGAAGACAAGTTAAACAAATACATGAATTTCTCAAAATTGCAAATTCACATGGTATAGATTTAGTTGTCACACCGGAAGCATCTGTGCCAATTGAAATTATTGAAGAAATTATTGATGGAAGTGAAGTAAGACCTGAAAAGGGAAAATTATGGTGTTTGGGAGTAGAAGGAATCGCTAAGAAGGATTATGAATTGTTGATTGATAAATGGAATAAAATACAAGATATTACTTTTGTTTATCCTCAGACAATTAATATGAGCAAACATATTAATGCATTATTCTATTTCTTCCAAACGATAGGCAATAAACTTGCTGTGGTTTTACAGGCGAAAACAGGAGCAATGCGGGATGTATCTTATAGCCATGAACAGGCTGATTTGTCCACAGGCGAAGAAATTTTTATATTAGACCTAAATGGCACAGATGTGGCTCAAAATGTATTGGCTACACTTATTTGTGCTGACATTTTAAACATAAATTGTGCAGATTTTTGCAGTAAATTTCATGGCAAGTCTCCGGTAATACTGAATATTCAAATGAATTCAAAACCGTTTCATGACAAAATCATTGGATTTAGAAGAACATTTTTCGAAGATAATGATATGAGAAATGCGCAAATGATTGTTGCTAACTGGGGATGCGGAACGACAATACATATGGAAGAGGAAGATAATAAAGATAAGGGATATAGTGATTCGGGCAGCACAATATATTTTTCTTTAGGAAATAACCATTGGCAAAACAGTATAAGCAGTATTTTTGAAAATAGGGATTTCATAATGAAAGGAATCGGTGAAAGTCAGAAATCCGGTTTGGAGTATTTCTTGACTAGGCAATATGAAATATGGAAAATACAAGAGGAAATTCAAGTAGCTTATTATGAGAAAAAAGTAGGAAATAGTAAAAGCTTTGAAAGAGACATAATGGGAAGGCAGTTTTATCCTTTTATCGTACAAAAATATAGATATAATGACAAGGATATTTTGGAAGAAGATAAAGAAAATCGTTGTGATTGCGATGAAATGAAAGAAATATTAAATACAATGCAACATAGGGCATCTGATGATATAAAAAGCTGTGCGAACAAAAATTGTAAAGATTGTTCAAGATTTTACGCGGATGCGCTGATCAGCTGGTGCTTGGGAGAGGAAATTTCTGAAGAATTTTTGGTTGAAAATGGAAAAGCACATAGAACTGTTCAGGCTTTATATCAAGGTGATAAAGACAGGGATAAAAAAAGACAGTTGAAAGGGCTTATGCGTGGGGTGGAAACAATACCTTTTCCTGAGCGATTTGGGGATTTTAATGAAAATCGGGATTTTTCATTTGAAATTGATCACGATGCGGCAGAAAGAGGAGGAAACAACAAATACAATCTAGTACTGAAGTGTAAAAAATCAGGATATAAGCGGTTATTAGTTATTTTTTTAGGCGATATGGATATTGGGGATGTTCGCCGTCGATATACAGAAATAAAAAAGTCAGTTCATATAGATAGACAAGATAATATTTTGATATATTATGTGGACATGGACGGAATTCATATATATACAGAACCTTATGAACAGGAGAGCATATTAGTACATAATGCAGATTATAGTGCTGATATAGAGTCGTTTAAGTAGAAAAAATATAGATTGATGTAATACCACAGGCTATACTTGTAGTATGGGGAAAGGAAAATATGGATAAAATACGAACGTTACTGGATAAATATGGTTTGTGCTGGGAAAAGGATAATGATTTGGAAATACCGCATATTGTATATAAACAAAAGGCTTCCGATAACGAGACGGTGATTTCACATAATTTTGTAGTTAGATATAGTGATTTAGTGGGGAGAAAATTGCTTGTAACTGAACGTTTAGAAAAAGATTTTTATGATTTTGAGAGAAGATATTTTTCAAAGTATTTTTTTAGAGAAGACACAGATTTGAAATGGAATTATTATCTTCTTATTATAGTTGATGAAAGCGAGAGTGCTGACTCTAATATATGCCAATTGGAGCAAGATGATAAATACCTTCGGAAATTGGTTATGATGGAAGATGAATTTGAGGTTTATATTGGACATGGCAAAAATATAGAGGACGATTCCGGGCAAATGATAAGTGGGATGGATACATATGCCGAGTGGCAGCAGAAGTTAAGTGCAGTTGGGCTGGAAGGGATTCTTACATATTCATATGAAAGTATCAGGGTGCAAAATTATATTGAGAAAAATGTACCTATACGCCTACAAGGCAGACCGATTCAAAATTGGCATAATACAGGCAAAGGAAATTCAAAATTTCTCATAAAGAAGATAGAGGATTTAAATACACATGGATTTAGGACACATTGTTTGACAGATCATATGAAGATTCCATTGACAAAGGTAAACTTGATTTCAGGATGTAATGGTACAGGGAAAAGCAGCATCTGCTCTGCGATTGAATATGCATTAACAGGGGAAATTCAAGATTCAAAAGCGGAAAGCGGATGTGCAGTGGTTACTATTAGAAATCAAGAAAATGCATGTGAGGATTTGTTTTCCTCAAAGGAAACCAAAGAGAAAAAGCGATTGGATCAATTATGGTATGGGACGGTTACGACTTCAAGAAACAGTAGCTTAAATCGGAATTTTCATATATTTAATTATCTTGGACTAGAGGCTTCCGGTAAATATATGCAGGAATTGGATATATATGAACTGGTGAAAAATGTTTTATTTGGTCTTGAGGTAACGGATGCAGAACTAAAAATGCAGAGATATGGGAGAGCATTTGCTGATAAGAAAAAGGAATATAATAAGCGATTGAAAGAGATTTTGTCAGAAATGGACGGAATCCAAGTTAATTATGACATAAAAAATTTTTCTATAGAGGACATTGGCAGCGAATTTAAAAGGCTGGGATATAAAGGGGAAATCGTTTTAAAGGATGGGGGAATTGATCGTATTTTTAGCAATTACCGGAAAATTCTCCTTGAAAGTAATCAGTATGTTGAAATGATGCAGTTAAAGTGTGATAAAGATGAGACTGGGATTACTATTATGGAGAAATCAGAGAAATTAAATGAAAACCAGAAAATATCTAGAACAATAGTAGCAAAACAGGAGCAATTAAGACAGGATATTCAAAAACTTCAACAAAAGTCTAAGGATAACAGCCAACTGCTAAAAAAGATATATGAAAAAAGTAATACTGTGAAAATGTTAATACAATTGGGGGAGGGAATGGAAAACACATTCCTTTGTAAGCAGGATTTTCTATCATTGAAAAATGAATATGAACAAAATCGTAATATTAAAAATGAATTGTTAAATTGGATAGATCAATATGAAAGAGCCATATATTCAGAAGGAAATGAGATAGAATTATGTAAAGAAATAGAAACGAAAGAAACTATTTTGCGTGGATTAGGAAATGAAATAGAAGAATTAGCGCAACAGATTGAGTTTCAAAAAAAGCAGAATGATAACATAGATACTATTATTCAAGAAATTTTAAGTTTGGCTGGGCAATATATCGAACTTCATAAAAATACAAAAAATTGTCCTGTTTGCGGAAATAATTTTTCGTCCAAAGAAAAGTTAATGAGTGCAATAAATCAACAAAAGCAGCTTAGAGTAATTGACGAAACATTTTTGCAGACACTGCTGCAGCAGAAGGTGGAGAAAGAAAGAATTTTAGAGAAAGAAAAGGAGACTTTGAAGTTTCTGAAAGAAGAAAAAGAAAAAGTAATACAAAAGAGAATTGCAATATCAAAACTAA
>CAJUQU010000112.1 GCA_910588595.1 uncultured Lachnospiraceae bacterium
AATTTACTGGGATTCACTGGCTTCTTAGTGGTACAAACTTTTTACTCTCAAGTATGAGTATTACAGCTTGGAAAATACGCAGGAAGTTCCGGCAGGTTACAACGTAATATCCTTTGTCTGCATAAGACCAGACGGATGCCTTGAAACGCCAAGCACACTTAGTATCGTATGCAGGACGCTTGCAAAGAAGTTAGACGGATTTGAGGGATTCCATTTCCACCAGTTACGCCACACTTACACAAGCAATCTTCTGTCAAACGGTGCAGCCCCAAAAGATGTGCAGGAACTCTTAGGACACTCTGACGTGAGTACCACAATGAATGTATATGCCCATGCCACAAGGGAAGCAAAACGGACTTCCGCTAGGCTCTTGGATAAAGTGGCAGGCAACGATTAAGTACATTTCACAAAAACTTTCCCTTGTAAAATACCCATAAGGGCAAAAACAAGGGAAAATACATATCATTTCACTATATGAGGCTCAAAAAGCCTTGAAAAATAAGGAAAGTTCAAGAAAATCATCTGCAAATCCCGATTTATCGGTTTATACTGGGGAAAATTATACCATATCCAATTACGAAAAGCAATCTTTTCAAGGCGTTTCAGACACGAAAACCCACCGGGTAAGGGTTTTTACCACCCACCCGCGAAAACGGCTTCTAAACGCCCACAGGCGCGTTTTGCGCCTCTTTTCCTGTCCCGTTTCCCGCCGCACTAACAAGGGCTTGCGTCAATAACTCAAAAAAGCACTTGACAAAACGCTTCATGGGGAAATGCCGACGACATTAAGCCCTACACCGACCCGGTATTTGAGAACAATATCCCGCTTACACAGACGGAACGGCTCACCATGAACAGCCGCCCGAAGCAGTCGAAATACGCCCGCAACAAAAACATTCTTGTAATCGGCGATTCCGGCAGCGGCAAGATCCGCTTTTTCGTCAAACCGTCGCTTATGCAAATGCACAGTAGCTATGTTGTCACTGACCCGAAGGGTTATCATGTAAGGGAAGAATCAACTTTGCGTCAAATTGTTGTATGGAAAATCTCACAATCAAATGATTTTTAACTTGCATTCTCATTCATGCGTTTATGATGTCCAATACTGCAGGGTAAAAGGATATCTCTATTTTTAACAAACATAAGCTGTGTTTTTGGTAAAAAGTTTTCCACGCTTTTATTACCGAATAATGACTTGACATATATAGATTATCGATATATAATGTTCCTGTCATATATATCGATAATCTATATAAATAAAGCAACCTATAAGGAACTGTAGGAAAATAACCGATGCGACTTGCGCAGGATATTTCTTCGAGGATGTATAGCAAAAAACGTAGGCGTAGCGGGCTACGGCGAGGCTTTTTGATATGCATAATCGGAGAAATAGACAAGTCAAGATGCGTCAGTTATTTTTCTACAGTTCCTAAGATCACAAATCGGAAAAAGAAAAGACGAAAAGAAAAAGCTGAAAATGATAAAGATTGAAAATAAAAAACGAAACTAAAAAAATTGCAAATAAAAAGGCCGAAACTAAAAAAGTTACAAATAAAAAAGTCGAAAATAAGAGAAGAACAACAAAGGAAAGAAAAACCTGAAATAGACTAAAAGAAATAAACTAAAATAAGAAATAAACTAAAATAAGAAATAAACTAAAATTAAGAAAGGAATGGTCGATTATGGAAATCAACAAGTCACTGATCTCGGGCAGTACCTCCATGCTGATCCTGCGTCTGCTGGAGGACAAGGACATGTACGGCTACGAGATGATCGAGACGCTCGAGGCGAAATCGAACAATGTATTCACACTAAAGGCAGGGACGCTTTACCCGCTGCTGCACTCCCTCGAGGAGAAGGACTTGCTGACCTCGTACGAGAGTGAGGTCAACGGGAAGGTACGCAAATATTACAGCATCACGAAGGGCGGCAAGAGGTATCTGAGATCCAAGAAGGAGGAGTGGCAGGAGTACCAGACTGCCGTCGTGAATGTGCTCGGTATGGCGTAAGGAAGGATTACAGATCAGGCGGAGACCGTATCGGGATCTGTCTGACAAAGGAAAGATTGCAGATCAGATGGAGACCGTATCGGGATCTGTCTGACAAAGGAAAGATTGCAGATCAGATGGAGACCGTATCGGGATCTGTCTGACAAAGGAAGGATTACAGATCAGGCGGAGATCGTTCCGGGATCTGTCTTATAATAGGAGAGATGAGAATGGAAGAATTTATAAGGATTTTGACGGATCAGATCCGCTGTGCGAAGGCGCGCGACGGCGTGGCGCGCGAACTGTCCAGCCATATCCTGGATCAGGCGCAGGCATATGAGCAGTCGGGGATGGCGCACGACAAGGCGGTCACAAAAGCGGTGCGCGAGATGGGCGATCCGGTGGAGATCGGAGTCCTGATGGACATGATCCACCGCCCGCAGTTCAACTGGAGAATGCTTCTGGTGACATTTGTGCTGAGTGTCATGGGGATCCTGTGTCTGATACCGGTCTATGGTGTTGAGCGTGGCTGCAGGCAGGGACTGTTCATGCTTGCGGGTTTTGCGGTCATTGCCGCCGTGTATTTTGTGGACTACAGTGTCATCGGGCGGATCAGCGCGGCTGCTTACCTTGTCATGACGATCGTACTGTTTATCGGCAGATACTGTATGACGACGGTCAACGGCAGGATTCCGGTGATGTCCGTACTGGTATATCTGTACGTGCCGGTTTTTGCGGGTATTTTGTATCAGCTCCGCATGGGGGGATGCAGGGCAGTGGCTGCGGCGATCGCGGTGAGTGTTATCACGTTTGTGCTGTGCACATGGTTCTCGTCGACGCTGCCTGCATCGTTCAATATTTTGCTGATCATGATCATCATGGTGTTTGCCGCGATCCGAAAAGGCGTGTTTGGCAAGGGCAGAAAGCGTATGACGGCGGTCGCCGCTACAGCCGTGCTCCTGCCGTCAGCAGTGTTTTTGGGGTATTTGATCGCGGGAGGGGCGGGTTTCCGAGTGATGCGCATCAAGGCATTTTTTCAGCGGGAACAGTACCGGGACACGTACAACTATATATACACGGTGATCGATGATATCCTGAGAAATGCGAGGTTTGTGGGCAGGGGCGGCTCGGAAATGGACGGCATGCAGTATGCCACTTTCACAGGGGCGGAGGGCCTGGTGCCGCTCGCAGCGATGCATGTCTATGGTTTTATCGCCGGGATCCTGCTGGTGTTCATGATGATCGCGCTTGTCCTGCACGCGGTGAAGATCGTCCGCGGGCAGAAAAACCAGCTCGGCTTTCTGGTATCGATGGGGTGTATGCTGGTTCTCTTGCTGAACTGCCTGGAAGGGATCCTGGTCAATGTCGGGCTGTTTCCCGCCACGACGGTCGTGATCCCGTTCCTGACTTACGGGGGCGGGGCGGCATTTGTGTACGCAGTGCTGATCGGACTGCTGCTCGGCGTACACCGGTATGAGAAGGTGTACGCGAGGGAGACCTATGCCTGCAAGCCGAGATGGAGAGTGGATCTAAAGATCGAAAAGCGGTAATTTTTGTGCCGGACGCCTTTCAATCAGAGGGGAAAATATACCGTTTGCCCATAGCGCGGACAATCTCAAAATAGCAGATATAGAAAACGCCAATACACGCCCCGAACGCGCCGGTCAGCTTGAGCAGAATGTTATGCAAAGAATCCGGCAATATGCAGTTCATCCTGGCATTCAGCAGCGGTGCGCAGCACGAAATGATCAATAAAGCCATGATCATTGGAGCGGTCAATCTGATTGTGATCTGCCGGTGCACAAGCCGCTCGATCTGCCGGGTGCTTTTTCCCAGACAGCGCACGATCTGATCGCCCTTTGCATTTTGCCGGATCTCCATGAGCTGCTGCAAAGATAATACCGAAAAGTAAATGACCAGAAACACGATACAGATACTGATCTGTGAAGTGCCCATCCACTGCTGTACAACCGCGTCAAAAAGCTGAAATTCCGGCTGCAGCATCAGTATTCCGGTCACAAAAGACCCCCCGGCAAATAAAAGGCATATGCAAAAAACAGCATTGACCACAGCCGCCGTTTTGAGATCGGATGTCACAGCCGCCGCGATATACAGCCTGTCTTTCTGGTAAAACCAAATGGATTTCTTTCGCCTGCACGCATATAAGCAGCCAAACACCCATTTGTAAAAGGCAAAGACAGAGAGCAGCAGCGGTATTACCACGACAGATACAGGATAAACAATGCAGACGTCCGGCAGAAAAACAATGCCGCAGACACAGCTGATCAAGCACACAAAACACAAACAGAAGAGAATGCCCCATGTTTTATAGTTTCCTGCATCTTTTGCGCCCTGACTGCGGTTTCTCTCCTGCATCAGCTCCCGTATCTGTAGCTTGTATAACCGCTGCCTTAACCAGATAGAACACACCGTTTCGATCAGGCAAAAAGACAGAAACGTATAGAACATGCTTTTGCCATAGAGCGATCCGAAATGTATCCTCTCATGCAGCGGATCGCGGAAATACCAAAATCCATATACCGAAAATCCCAATGTTGTCCCTGCCAGACAGCAGCAAAAACCGATCAACAGGACTTCACACAGGAACAGCCGGATCAACCGCTTTCTTTCCATGCCCAGCAGCAAGTAGCTTGCCAGTTCTTTTGCCCGCTGCTTTAGCATGAAAGTGTCTATATATCCGACAAGAACGATCTGGATGACTGCGATCAGCAAAGGCAGAGAGATCACTTGAAAACCGGCTGATCCTCCGACAATGGTGATACAGTTAGATACCTCTATGATCGCCAGAAGGACGGTCATGGCAGCGGCATACAAAAGATAATTGATAAAAGACCGCCTGGCATTACGGATTGACAATTTCAAGTACAGCATGGCTTTCTCCCTCGATCCATTCTATCTTTTTCAAAATATCAGCGAAAAAGGTCTGTTTGTTTTTCTGTTCCCGGTCTAAGGCAGCTTTTATTTCGCCGTCTTTCATAAACAGGATCCTGTCACAGTAACTGGCTGCCATGACATCATGTGTGACCATCAGTATCGTTGCGCCATACTCCCTGCAGAGCATGGAGAGAGTGTCTAAAAGCTGCCTGGCGGCATGGGAATCCAGTGCCCCGGTGGGCTCGTCCGCAAGTATAATGTCCGGATCTGCCACGATAGCACGGGCGCAGGCGCAGCGCTGCCGCTGTCCTCCCGACACCTCATATGGATATTTGTCTAATATTGCCGATATATCCAGCTTTTCAGAGATCTTTTGGACCATCGGGCGTATGTTTTCTTTGGGGACCGATTTCATCGTCAAAGGAAGCGCGATATTTTCATAGAGCGTCAGCGTTTCGAGCAGGTTGTATTCCTGGAAGACAAAACCTAAATGGCTGCGGCGGAATTCTGCGGCAGCTTCGTCCGGGATATCTACGATATTCTGCCCGCTGATCCGTATCGCCCCACTCGTCGGTTTGTCTATGGTGGCTATCAACTGAAGCAAAGTTGTTTTCCCGGAACCGGAAGCGCCCATGATGCCGACAAGGCTGCCGTGCGCTATCTGAAAACTGACGTTGTTTACAGCTAATACAGCGTTGCCTTCTGTCTCGTGCCCTGCCGATGCAGTTTCATACAGCCTGGAAACATTTTCGACGTCCAAAACAGTTTGGGATGCCGGATCACATGGTGTTGATTCCTGCGGATCGCATCCTAACCAATTGGTGATCACGTCCATGAGGACCTCGTCTGCTTTCGCTCTCAACGTCCCCTCCGCAATGCACTCGCCCGCGAACAGCTCGTTCAAAGTGACCTCTAGAAGAGTACATAGCGGCATAAACAGAGATAGATCCGGCATCGACCGCCCTGTCTCCCATTTTGAGACAGCCTTATCGGTTATCTCGAGTTTTTCTGCCAGCTGGCTTTGCGTCCAGCCTTTCGCTTTCCGGCGCGCGGCAATAAAAGCGCCAATCCTGACTTGATCCATCATTCAACCCTCCTGTTTGCTTCAATTCAGACCTTTTGACACCCTAATCATCATATAAAACCGGCATAAAAATGAACACCTACCAACGGTAGAGTTGGATAAAACAGGGCTTTTTGCCGAAAATACGAAACAAATCTGCGCAGATGAGGATCCGTCATCAATGGAACAGGTTTCTCTGGTCATTGAGCTTTACGAAAGCGTAGGAACACAGGATCAAAAGAATGGTTGCCGCTATATAGCCTGCTATATTGTCGTTGATGACATATATCCCCGACAAAGAATTTGCGATGCAGTGAAACAAGACGCAGAGCCATACGCTGCTGGTATTTTTTCTGATGCCTGCCAATGCAAAGCTTAGACCCAACACATTGAATCCAAATGCAATATAATTTTGTCCGTATTGGGAGACACCCTGTATGTAAAACAGGGGCAGGTGCCACAACCACCAGATGATACTGACTGCGAGCGTTGCTATCGTGAACGAGTATATATCCATTTCCGGCAAAATGAAATAGATTTTGAGCCTGAGGATCATGGGTTATTTTGCTTTCAAAAAGGGCGGGCTTGTGGTAAGATTAAAAAAATGAAAGGAGACAGACAAGTATGGTAAACATATTATCGAGCAGTGCGGTATATGGCAGCACATGGTGCAGGGAGGCGTTGCAGCCTTTTTTTGACAGCACGACGAAAGTCCTGGTGATCCCCTTTTCTTTCAGGGACGATGTGGACACATCGGAGAAATTGAGGGCGTTGTATGCTCCGGGGTGTGGAAAGTACTACAATCTGGTCGTGACGCCGCTGTCTGCATTCGGTGTGAAAGAGCAGAACGTCACTTTTCTGGATTATTTTGAAAAAGATACTCAAAAGGCGCTGAGCGCGATCGCAGAAAGCGATGTGATCTACTTCACAGGCGGACTGCCGGACAAGATGGTGGAACGCATCGTGGACTATGGCATCATGGAGGCGCTGAGCGCGTACAAGGGCGTTGTGATGGGCTTTAGTGCGGGCGCCATGATCCAGCTGGATGCGTACCATATCACGCCTGACGAGGATTATCCGGCGTACTGTGAATGCAGGGGGATCGGCTACGTAAAGCAGATGGACGTGGAGGTACATTTTGACGGATCAGAGGCACAGCAAAGAGGGATCGACCAGGCGCTCCGCTCCTTTGGACATAAGGTGTATGCGATCGCGGAGGACGGTCTGGTTCTCGTGCAGGACGGAAATGTGGAATGCATTGGAAATGTGACAGTGTATGGCGAGTAGGACTGCACCTGAGATCAGGTATTAGCGGCACCTGCCGCAGGTGCGGGGAAAGAGCCGGGAAGCTTTTGCATAAAGGGAGGATATCGATATCATGAAACGAAAAATAATGGGAGACTTTGGCGGCATCATACACGGCGGGGACTACAATCCCGACCAGTGGCTCGACAGACCGGAGATTCTCGAGGAAGATCTGCAGCTGATGAAAAAGGCGAACGTGAACTGCGTGTCGCTCGGCATATTCGCGTGGAGCCGTCTCGAGCCGGAGGAGGGAAGGTACGATTTTGCGTGGCTGGAAAAGATCATACAGAGGCTGTACGAGAACGGCATCTACACGATCCTCGCGACGCCCACGGGCGCGATGCCCCAGTGGCTTACCGGCAAGTATGAGGAAGTGCTGCAGGTAAATGAGTACGGCGTGCGCAATTACCCGGGGAAGCGCCATAATTACTGCCCGAGCTCGCCTGTCATGCGGGAGAAGACATGGCAGATTGACACGCGGCTCGCACAGCAGTTTGGCAGTCACCCCGGCGTGATCGGGTGGCACATCTCCAACGAGATCGGCGGCAACGGCGGGGACGGCGCCTGCCACTGCGAACACTGCCAGAATGCTTTCCGCGAGTGGCTGAGGGAGAAGTACGGCTCCCTGGACAGGCTCAACGCGGCGTGGTGGACGAGCTTCTGGAGCCACACGTACACGGACTGGAACCAGATCAGGAGCGCTTCCGCGCGCGGGGAGGATCTGGTGCACGGGCAGAAGCTGGACTGGAAACGCTTTGTGGACAGCCGGCAGCTTGACTTCTGCAAGGAGGAGATCCGGGCTGTCCGCAGCCACAGCACACTTCCGGTCACTGCGAACATGATGGAATTTTTCTATACGTTTGACTATTTCAAGTGGGCAGAGGAACTGGACATCATCTCGTGGGACAGCTATCCGGACTGGCACAGCGGCGCTGACGAGCTGCGGACGGCATCCAGAACGGCGGCGGCGCACAGCCTGATGCGCAGCCTGAAAAAGAAGACGTTCCTGTTAATGGAGAGCACGCCGTCCGTCGTGAACTGGCGGCAGATCAACCGGCTGAAACGGCCGGGCATGCATGAACTGTCGTCGCTGCAGGCGATCGCGTGCGGCGCTGACAGCGTGCAGTATTTCCAGTGGCGTAAGAGCAGGGGCAGCAGCGAGAAATACCACGGCGCGGTGGTCGACCACAGAAACGGAGCAGATACGAGGGTATTTCGCGAGGTGGCACGGCTCGGGGAACGGCTGGAGCAGATCGCGCCAAAAGTGATCGGCACCTGCAACCGCCCCCGTGTCGCCATGGTGTTTGACTGGGAAAACTGGTGGGCAGTGACAGATGCCTGCGCCGTGGACAATGATCTGGATTACCGGGAAGTGTTTCTGGACTTTTTCAGACCCCTGTGGGAGATGGGCGTCGACGTGGACATGGTTGATATGGAGGGGGAACTCGACACATACAGTGTGGTGATCGCGCCGCTCAACTATATGTACAAGGCAGGCTACGACGAGAAGGTCCGCTCCTTTGTCAGACAGGGCGGCTGCTATATCACGACCTGCTGGAGCGGCGAGGTGGACGAATCCGATCTGACGTACACAGGCGCGCACCCTCTGGAGGATGTGCTCGGGATCCGGACGGAGGAGATCGATGTGCCGGCAGGGTACTGTGAAAACAGTGTGCGGTATCTAGATGTTGATTATCGGATCACAGGGCTGTGCGGGCTTGTCCACGCAAAAGGCGCGAAGGTGATTGCCGAGTACCAGAGCGATTTCTATAAAGGCTACCCGGCGCTCACAAAAAATGTCTACGGAGCCGGGGAAGCCTACTATATCGCGTCCATCAATGAAGGAAGCTTCCTGAAAGCACTGTACGGTGAGATTTTGAATGAAAGGGGGCTGGGATGCGGACTGCAGGTCAGACTGACAGAAGGCGTCACGGTGAACGAGCGGAGCGGGGAGACAGACGACAGCGGGCAGACCCGGAAGATCTGGTTCCTGCAGAACTTTAACAGGGGACCGGCATCGGTCGAATTGCTGGCATGTTATGAGAACGTGGAGACCGGGGAAAAAATGACAGGTAAGATCGAACTGGCGCCGTTTGCGTGTGTCGTACTGACCGCGCTGGCATAATACGAAAATAGCACGATATACGATAATACATGAGCCTGCCTTGTGTCCTTGCGGATACAGGCAGGCTTTTGTGCGCACGCAAAAATTATTAATTTTTCATAAAAATAATTGGTTTCTGGGATTGATCTCCCTGAAAAATCTTGGGACAGCGGGCAACGAGATCGCGGCACAGCGCGTGCCGGTGATCATTACCTTGGATGCGATTTCCTCCAACATACAGCAGATGCAGCAGCTTTTGCTGACGCACAGTGTCATGGACACGAAGAAGGACAAACAGCGCGTCGAAGAGCAGATGAGCGTGTCGGCGGCGACGTTGATCGCGTATCTGGAGGCGTTTAGGGAGCTGTCGGACGATGACGCCGCCTATCAGGAAATGATGGATCTCTTTGAGGAGTATATGCTGAACTATGACGAGACGTTCAGCCTGAGCAACATGAACAACACGCGGGAAGTGACTGCAAAGGTCAACGGCATCCTGTTGGATATCTTCACGCAGCTGCATGAGAAGATACAGGTGATGATCAATGAGGAGCAGACAGAGATCGGACTCGCAAAGGGAAAGCAGGATAACATTTATGAGAATGCTGTGATCATAGCGTACGGGATGCTGATCATCATGGTGGTGCTGTTTGTGGCAAGCGTAATCATTGCGGTGAAGGCGATTGTCCTGCCGACGATCTCTTACGAGAAGAAGATCAGTGAGATCACGCGGAAGATCAACGATAGCGACGGGGATCTGACGGAGCGCGTCGTGATCCGGACGGCAGATGAGGTCGGAAAGCTTGCTCGGGGCGTCAATCTCTTCATCGTCACACTGCAGAGGATCATCAAGGAGATCGTGTCGTCGTCCGATGATCTGGATGCGTCATTCCGCCATGTCAACGACAGTGTGACGGAAGTGAACAAGGACTCGGGAGAGATCTCGGCGGCGATGGAACAGGCTGTGGCGACGATGGATTCGATCTCGGCGACGATCCACGATATCAACGAGAGCACGGTCCGCGTCGGCGAGGCGGCGGGCAATGTGTCAAATGTCACGCACACGATCTACGACTACACAAAAGACATGAAGGTGCGTGCCGAGGCGATGGAGAGGGCTGCAGAGACGAACAAGAACGGCACCAACGAGGTGGTGGGCAAGATTTTGGAACGCCTGAACCAGGCGATCGAGAACAGTAAGAGCGTGGCGAGAGTCGATGAGCTCACCAATGAGATCCTGAACATTTCGAGCAAAACGAACCTGCTTGCACTGAACGCGTCCATAGAGGCGGCGCGTGCGGGTGAGGTGGGAAAAGGCTTTGCCGTTGTCGCGGATGAGATCCGCCAGCTTGCCGATTCGAGCCGTGAGACGGCAAACAATATCCAGAATATCAACGGTTTCGTGATCAACGCGGTCAATGCGCTGAGTGACAATGCCAATGAGATGATCGAGTA
>CAJUQU010000113.1 GCA_910588595.1 uncultured Lachnospiraceae bacterium
AGTAAAGATAGTATAAAATGTGAACTGGAGATACTAAAATATTGTGATAGGCAAGTGGAAAGTGAGGAAGAGTTACAAAAATCAGGGATTTCATCCCGTGCTACGCACGAAATATACTGGGTAAATAATAGATATGTAGAATTGCAGGTTAAAACACTGCCATGGGGGTATAAAGAACCCATAGCGATTATAGGAAATGAGAAAAGGAACATGATTATTTCCCCTATCCGCCCAATGTATTCTGACGAAGAATTATTGAGATCGGCATTAAAAGATAAAGAAGACCCATTTAGTGAGTTTAAGAATCTCATAATGGATAATAAAAATTTTACATACCTGATTAACTGGGTATATAGTCATCAATTGGTGGAGAACAAGTATACAAAAGAGGTAATCCGGGAAAAATACGAAGCATTTTTGGAGGAATGGTTCAATACGAAAATAGATTGCAAAAGTTGATAGGACATTTTCTCCATATTCATTTCACTCTTGGTATATGCAGCTTGAATTTTATGATGTAGGCGCAGGAGATTTCCTTGTCCGGCAGTTTTAGCAGGATCTCATACAGCCCAAACGAGTGAAGCTTGTTTGGGCTGTTTACATTTGGGCGGTGTATATACAGTTCCGACAGATTCATGATCATACCAGAAATGAACCTATGGTAAAAACGTTTTAAGGTACCCGTTGTCGCATTAACATTTGTTTATGACCAATTCTGTCCCTTGACACATTGCCTATAAATGATAGGATTGTGTATAAGATATTGTTCAATATTGATAAAAAATTGAATCTACACAAAAAAGTGGGGGAAAACAAATGGATAATGGATTGAAGGTACGGCAGATTTTGTTCGAGAGTCTGTTGGAAGAGGGAAATAATAAAGAAAATTGGGAAAAATTGTGTTGTTCAAACCGCCCGTTAGTTCCTTTTGTGGGAGCAGCAAGAGAACGGAGATAAAGCAAGTGCTGTAGGAGGTTACAAAGAACTGTTGGAAAACAAGATTAAGTCTTTTCTTGACAGTAAATCATCAGTGCAGGCAGGTATGAAATCACAATAAAAGGGCTTTTGTGCAGACAAATGAGTGTAAGTGAACGTGACAGGAGGAATGACAGCGGATGGATTATCAAAAATATATCAATAAAAAAAGAAATACATATACCTCATCAGAATTCTGATCATCCACAAAGGTATATCATATTGGATGATATTAAAGATGAGGCAAAATGGAAAGATTGTCAGGTTACTTCTGTTGTCTGTTCAAAAAAGGATATCCCTCAAATGTTTCTTGACTAGAAAGCGCTGATAGAACAACAAGCAGATAAATTCCCAATAAGTGCGGACACTATAAAGAAAAAAGAAACAAACCTGGATAAGAAAACGGCGGAAACAATATAGATATAAAGCTCTTGGAAAAGAAACTTATGCTTGCATGGGTGAATTGGAGGACTACAGGAGACAACCGTTGGTAAATAGAAGGAGTGCTATTTGCTTTTATCACGCAGCAGCAAAATAATACAATGCTCTGGGTGACGAATGGAGTAATTTTGTGTTATCGGCTTTTTTGAAGGTGGCAAGAGAGGAGTTGGCGTCAGGAATGAAAAATAGAGGTTAAAATTTTATAAAAAATACCTATAAGTATCAAAAACGAAGACCAATAGTTTCTTTTCAAACAATTATATTAAAGGTACTATATAATTAAAGAAAAGGAATTATGCGTATGGATAACAAAAGAAAGAACAAAGTGGAACGAGAACTGTACAAAAATATTGGGAACCGCCTTCTGATCGAGAGAAAGGAACGGCACTATACACAGGAACAGATGGCGGAAATGATCGGAGTCAGCACGGGATTTTATGGTATGATCGAGCGTGGTGAGAAAGCGCCAAGTATAGAGAAGCTGGTCAAGATCCATGAAAAATTGGGATTGGATATAACCTATTTGCTGACGGGCAACGAGAAGAGTGAACATATCCTGGACTATATAGTCAAGTGTCCACAGGAGAAGCAGTATGCATTTGAGCAGATAGTGAAATATGCGATGAATCTGGCTGACTTCGAGGCATACAATGCAAAAGAATAGGGATGTACATAAGATAAAATCGAAGGAGACGTGTAGGTGAATGGGGAAGAAGGAGGAACCGTCAGAGGCATCAGCGAGAGCAAATCAGAATTTTTCCCGTTTTTTAAAGCGGCTGCGAGAGGAGGAGAAAGTTTCGCTGGAACAATTGTCATACGGACTTATGACGGGCAGCCAGCTTGCACGGATTGAGAAGGGAGAGCGCTCAATCTATAAAAATACGAGAGATTGTATGCTCGGAAGACTGGGAATAGCCAGTGATCTGTATGAAAATCTGTTAAATCTGGAAGATTATGCTGCATGGGAGCTGCAGCGTGATATATTATGTGCTGTTGAACAGAGGGACTATGTGAAGGTACAGGGATTGCTGGCGCAGTGTGAACTGCGGAAACCCAGATCGATCAGTGATAAGATCAGGTCGCAGTTCTGTCTTGTGATGCAGGCGGAACTATTGAAACAGCAGGGTGCAGCGTCCTGTGAGATCGGGGACTGTTATGGCAGGGCTGTTAAGATCACTGTGCCGGATGTGGATCATCTGTGCCTGAATCAGAGATTGCTGTCCATTCAGGAAGTCAATATGGTCCTGGAATATGAGTTTTATAGCAAAAATGGCGATTTTGCGGAGAGATGCAGGGATCTGCTCGCGTTCGTAGAATCGTCTTTGTATGATGAGCTGTCAAAAGTAAAGATATATCCGAAGATCGTGTATTACTATCTTCGGGAATTGTTCAATGCATGCGAGAGCAAAGATACAGGGTATCTGGAAAACAGTATGGAGTTCTGTGACCGTGCAATCGAGATGCTGCGGGATACCGGGAGAGCATATTATCTGCTTGAGTTGCTGGAGATGAAGATCAGACTGATCAACTGCATGGAGAATGACCTTGACAGAGATGGCGGACGGGACAGGTTCAGTGCGCAATTGCAGGAGTGTACAGATAATTATTCAAAAAGCTTTATGCACAATACAATGTTCCGGCATATATGCAGGACTGCACGTATTTGTATCAGCAGAGATGGATGTTTTATGTAGGGGACGTCCTGCGGATCCGCCGGAAGATGTTTGGGTATTCACAGAAAAAACTATGTGCGGGAGTCTGTTCTGAGAAATCACTCGCCAGAGCAGAGAATAAGGAATCAAATATGCAGCAGGCATCACTTGATATATTGCTGGGAAGGCTCGGATTGTCCAAGGAATTTCAGCGGGCACGCCTGGTCTCGAATGACAGGGAAGTGCTGAAGATGAAGGAAAAAATGGCGGACTGCTACAATAATTTCAGTTTGGACGAAGCAAGAGGAATATTAGGGCAGATCAAAACAAAGGTTTCCGATGAGATTCCAGGAAATCTACAGTTTTTCATGGAGGCTGAAGCATCGCTGGATTGGCTGGAGCAGAAAATAACAACCGAGGTGTTTCAGGCAAGGGAGGAAGAGGCGCTTGCCTGTACATTGAAAGTAAAAAATCTATATCAAGAGAATGAAGTGTATCTAACGGAGATGGAATTAGCGTGTATTCGCAAAATACAACAAGTGATGAAAGGCGAAGAAAAAAAGAAAAATATTGATTTTGTGCTTCGCTTTTTTGAGGCGTTTGAGAAAAAGAACGCATTGGCTGAGGGCATTTCGATGTATGAATTTGCCATAAACAATGTCATATGCGAGCTTGGAAATCTAGAAGAGTATCAGATGTCTACAAAACTGGCGGAGAAAGTATTGTGCGAGGATCTGCATTGCAGGAGGATATGGGGGATCGAGGGATATCTTTATGAAATTGCGTGGAATGAAAGAGAACAATGTATAAAAAGTAAACAAACTGTGGAAACAGAAAAAATGACTGAGGTCTTAAAACAATGTTTAATACTCAGTCATTTTTGCAAAAGAACATTTTATGAAGAATTTTATCATAAGAAAATAGATCAGGAGTGATTGTCATTTGTAACTGGCTGGTCACTGCAGGGCGCAATGCCGCTTTCTTCTGTGCAGGAGCCCGTATCCGCCGCCGTATTATAGACGATAACAGAACCATTCTGGATCACGATGATAATAGCAAGCATCGATAAAAGTTTCCTAAAATTGAATTTTTTCATTTGTATTTTATCCCTCCATAGAAATTTGTAGAATATTGATATTTTTACTATATCCAAAGTTCAATGATTATACAAGGGACAGAGTTGACCAAAACCTGTCCTTTTTGTGTGTTACAGCGTGTTTAAAAAATCGTTCCCATGATCTGCATAACGATGCCACAGTGACGTTATACAGATGGCGGTAAGACGGGATATGTATTCACCATATGTACATATAGTTGCGCTCTGCTTGTATTGTGTGTATACTAGAATTACCGTAATAAATCAATATTTCTTGATGAAAGGGTTGTTTTTTTAGAAGCTTGAAGAAATGATATTTTGCGATCGCATATGCTTTTTCTGCACATAGTTTCTTAGAATGAAAGAATGTGATATTAGAGAGGGGTAAGGAATATGGAAGAGAAATCGAATAAAAATATGAGGACTGAACGAGGCAATTTTATTGCATTTGAGGGGATCGACGGGAGCGGGAAAACCACGCAGGTACAGATGTTGGATGCAAGGTTAAGGCAGGAGGGGATCCATTGCTATACGACCATGGAACCAACCTATTCGCCAATAGGATCCTTGATCCGCCAGATACTGACAGGCAGGATCAAAACGGACAACAGGGCGATAGCAGGCTTGTTTGTCGCGGATCGTCTGGATCATCTATTAAATGAAGTGGATGGAATCATGGCTAAGATCGATGGAGGGACGACAGTGATAACGGATCGATATTATTTTTCCTCCTATGCATATAATAGTGTTGACATGCCTCTGGAATGGGTGGTCAAAGCAAATGAGCAGAGCAGTCTGCTGCTGAGACCTACAGTCACCATATTTATTGATGTTACGCCGGAGACTGCGATCGAGAGGATCGTGCAAAATCGTTTTCATCAGGAGTTGTTTGAGAAAAAGTCCCGTTTGGTGAAGGTTCGGGAAAATTATATGAAAGCATTTCAGCTGCTTGAGAAAGAAGAAAAAGTAGTGATCATTGATGGCAGCCAGTCACCGGAGAAAATCTCAGAACAGATCTGGGAAGCGGTAAGAGGATATTTTGGTTTGTAGCCTTTCGTTCCAAAAAACGAGTCGTTTCATACCATTTGTCTGAAAAATTAACGAATTTTGCCGATATATATACAAATATCCATATGAGGGGGTGATCGATTTTGGATATGGCTGTCGGTAAGACGGGTTTGTTTCTCAAGACAAAGAAACTCATGCTGGCTCAGGCTGATATCTTGTATATTGAGAGCAGGGCAAAAAAGGTGGAGATACACACACTTGGGGCACCCAGTTGTATAGAGATCTACGCGACGATGGAAGAGCTGATGGGGCAGCTTGGTGAAGATTTTTATCGCTCTCATCGGGCATACATTGTAAACATGGCGTATATCGCAGAGTACGGCAAAGACAGTATCACACTCACAAACGGCGATATCGTATATGTGGCAAAGAAAAAATACAGTGAGTTTGTGAGAGTGTACAGGCATTATCTGCTAAAAGGCGGAGTGTCCAGTGTGTGAAGATGTCCGGACTCAAAAAGGGGACATGGGCGATCCTGACTGACAGAGGGACCGCGAAAAAATAGCTGGTTGAAAAAGGATTGAAGAGGAGGAGCGCAGCGATGAGTATTAGCGGAATCGGGGCATATGGATACCCCGCTGGGGGATTTGGTATAACGAAAAGGGGAGCAAAGAAGGCAGATCGTGCGAACACTACGGGACAGATCGATGAGACGTTGCAGCGGTCAGAAATGTCCGGCGGTGCATTTGAGCTGCACATTTCAAATGACGAGGACGGAGAAGTGGTCGGTGCGATGTGCGGCAGGGATCACTCGGTTACTGTCTATAAACCGAAAGATTTCGATCCGGTAAACCCGGTGTACAAGGCGAAGGTGTGGGACAAGGACGGAAACGTGACGGAGCGCATGGTCGATGTGTCCGAGGTCGATCCGAGAGACAGCGATTATATTGATATGTTTGCGTACACGAGTTATCTGTCAGCGAGCGGGGACTGTCCGAGTGCAGAGGCTTCATTCTGGCAGTCGTCGGCAAATCAGCATGGTTCGACCGACAGAAGTTATGAAGACCTGTTTCGCAGGACAGACTGGGTTGGCGCCCTGGCGGATGCCATGCAGACGCAGTACCAGGCGGGAAACATCGAGGGGTATCTGGAATATAAGCCGTTCTGGGATTTTCTGACAAAGTGAGATGCTGACCGGCAAAACACAGCGCCCGGATGAGATCGTGGAGGATCTTGTCTGGGTGCTTTTTATGCGCAGGGGAAGATGTTACAAAGTCCAGTCCTGCCCTGCGATCCCTATCAATTATATGCTCTGTGAAATTTTTGATGGAATTCTGGATTTATATGGGTTAAGTGATATGTCCCGATGGTATCGAGCTTTGCACAGCTGACGATGCGGCTGCTGTGCGCGATGGTGCTGACAAGGCTGATCGGGTATGAGGGGATATCAGCTGATCAAACTGACAGCAATTGCACCTATGAATATGCTGCAGGCAGAGATATACGAATGGGCGGTTACACTACTTGGGATGATTGGACTTGCCGGGATTGTTATGTTGATATCCTCAGCTGTAAAAAGTAACGTACTGGCATTGATACGTTTCATATTTTTGGGAAATATGTGTGGTCGCCAAATCTGCTGCTCATTGTTCCTGTGCTGATCGGCATTGTATGTATGTCATTTGCTGTAAAGAAATGGTCAAGGAGGGGGCGGTCTCCTGTCATGCCGGTGTTGACTTATGCGATAATAATTGCAAAAACCCGTATAAAATGATATGATATATAAAAATTTATTTTTTATGGAGAGTGTCATGAAAATAAAAAACAGCATATCGATCCCGATGCTTTTACTGACCGTATTATTGTCTGGATGCCAAAAAAACGATCCAGTCCCTTTGGAGGAAGTGCAGACGCCTGACTTTGATACGGTCAATCTGACGGTATGGGGAGCGGCGGAGGATGAGGAACTGCTTCGGCAGATCATCGACAAATTTGAGGAAGCGTACAGCGGACAGGCTGATTTTGCGATCACGTTTCAACCCCAGAGCGAGAGCAGCTGTACCAACGCACTGATGGGGGACCTGGAGAACGGCGCGGATGTCTTTGCCTTTGCGGATGACCAGCTAAACACACTGGTCGCCGCGGGCGCCCTGGATCCTGTGGAAAACGCAGAGTCTGTGCGGCAGTCGAATCTGCCGGAGGCGGTGGCTGCCGCATCCGTCGACAATACGCTCTACGCCCTGCCGCTGACAGCAGATAACGGGTATTTTCTCTACTATGACAAAGAGTACTTTACCCAGGAGGACATCAGATCCCTGGATCGGATGCTGGATATTGCCGCGGAGCACGGCAAGAAAGTCTCGATGGAATGGTCCTCCGGCTGGTATGTGTATTCGCTGTTTGGAAATACAGGGCTGACAGTCGGACTGAACCCTGACGGGATCACCAATTACTGCACATGGAACAGCACAGAGGGAAAGATCAAGGGAACGGACGTGGCGCAGGCCATGCTCGACATAGCGGGGCATCCGGGCTTTGTCAGCACAGATGACGCCGGATTTCTTGCGGGCGTGCAGGACGGGACGATCATTGCGGGCGTCAACGGCGTGTGGAATGCGGTCGCCGTGGAGGAAGCCTGGGGCAGTGGTTATGGGGCATCGAAACTGCCGACGTACACGTGCGGCGGGCAGGAGGTCCAGATGGCATCGTTCTCCGGCTATAAACTGATAGGGGTCAATTCCTACTCAGCGCACAAAATGTGGGCGGCCAGGCTGGCGGAGTGGATCACAAACGAGGAGAATCAGAAACTGCGCTTTGCGCAGCGCGGACAGGGGCCGTCTAACATCGTTGCGGCATCCTCCGAGGAAGTACAGAGCGCTCCGGCGATCGCCGCGCTGCTCGAACAGTCGGAATTTTCGTATATCCAGCGCGTTGGGGGGAATTACTGGGATCCGGTCGCGGCATTTACCGCGGAGATCCTGGCGGGAAACCCGTCAGGAAAGAGTCTTCAGGATCATCTGGACACGATGGTCGAGGGGATCACAGCCCCGTAGCGTTGTCGGAGATTCCGAAAAGCGGACATTTAGTAAAGGAGTACCAGGAGTGATGAAAAATATCAGTTTGAAACATCGTTTGATCATCCCGATCGCCCTTCTGGGGATCGTGGCTATATTGTCCAACATCCTCTCGATCATCAATATTCGCAATGTGAATATGAGTGCTGCCAATATCGCGGACAACTATATGGACGGCAAGAGCAGGCTGGCAGAAATCTGTCAGTCCTCCATGAACATACATAAGATGGCGCTGAGCCACATCGTCGCCACGGACTACGGCACGATGACGACGCTTGTCGGGCAGATCAAGGCGGAGGAGGCGCTGCTCGAGGAGATGCTTCGGGGATTTGAGCAGTATGTGACGCCGCAGGACCGCGCACAGTATGAAACGCTGTTGTCGGATTACGATTCGTTTCGGCATGCGCTCGTCTTTCTCGTCTGTGCCAGCGCAAGCCACAAGACACAGGATGCGTACTGGTTTGCAAACGGGGACGTCGCCCTGTATGCCAATGCGATGGAGGCGGATATCGATGCGTTGGACGCATCGATCAGTGAGCAGACAGCGGCGGCAAGGGATCATCTGGCCGCAACATACATGATCTCGCTCGCGGTCGGCGCTGCCGCTGCGCTGATATGCGTTCTGCTCGTGTTTGCGGATCTGAAACTGATCACCAGCTACGTGGTGGTTCCGATCAAAAGCATTTTGAAGACCATCAAGGAAAGTTCCGGCCGCATCAACCTGATGACGGGCGAAGTCCTGAAAAGGACGCGCGCCTCAAAGGTGAGCGCCTCGGATCTGTCCGCGCTGGCGCAGCAGCTGTCCACGACCATACAGGAGGTGGCGAGCAATGTGTCCGACATCAATGAGAATGCGGACAGTGTCAGACAGGACGTTCAGGATATCGCGGAGGAGTGCAGCGCCATCACGGAGTACAGCACCGATATGAACGCGCGGGCAGATGCGATGCAGCAGTCCGCACAGAACAGTGCGAGGATAACGGGGGCAAAGTCGGAGGAGATCCTGCTTTCCCTGAATGATGCGATCGCCAAGAGCAAGAGTGTGGATCAGATAGAGAAACTGACCGGCGAGATCCTCTCCATCGCACAGCAGACGCAGCTGATCGCCCTGAATGCCGCTGTGGAAGCTGCAAGGGCGGGGAGAGCCGGAAAAGGATTTGCGGTCGTTGCCGAGGAGGTGCGCGATCTGGCAAATTCCAGCCAGGAGGCTGCCAACAGGATCCAGGAAGTCAACAGCGTGGTCACGGCTGCGGTGTACAATCTATCGGACAACGCGCAGCATCTTGTCGAGTACATGAGCGAGTCCGTGCTCAAGGAATTTGAGACGTTCGTGCAGTCCGGCAGCCAGTATAAGGAGGATGCCGCCTACATCCGCCGTTCGATGGCGGAATTCCATGAGCGCACGAGCCGGCTGAAACATTCCATGCACGGTATAGCAGACTCGATCGGCACGATCACGACGGCGATCAACGAGGGTGCCAGCGGCATAGCAGGCGCCGCGGGAAATACCAGAAAGCTTGCGGGCGATATGGAAGATATCACGCAGCGCATGGGGGTCAACCAGGAGATCGTGAGAGAATTGGAAAAAGAGACCGTGGTGTTTGACAATCTGTAAGACACACAAAACCGCTGCGGTCGATCAGACAAAAAAGGGGAGAGGGTAGACGCATGAGGCAGAAACTACTGATCGTGGATGACGAAAAAGGGATTGTGGACATGATGGCAGGCTATTTCGCAGCACAGTATGATGTGCTGACTGCCTGCAGCGGCAGGGAGGCGCTGCAAAAAGTGACAGCCTCCCCGGATCTGATCCTGCTCGATATCAATATGCCCGGCATGGACGGGCTTGCGGTCTGCCGGGAGATCAGGGAGTATGTCACATGTCCCATTCTCTTTTTGACGGCGCGGGTGGAATCAGCGGACAAGATCGGCGGTTTTCGGGCGGGGGCGGACGACTATATCGTAAAGCCCTTTGATTTGGATGAACTGGGCGCGCGGGTTGCGGCGCATCTGCGGAGGGAACAGCGGCGCCAGGGCAGCATGACAGTGCGCTTTTTTGGCGAGCTGGCGATCGATTACGGCGCGCGCACGGCGGCGGTGAACGGCACTCCGGTGTCCTTTTCCAGAAGGGAGTTTGACATTGTGGAGCTGCTGTCACTGAATGCGGGACAGGTATTTGACAGGGAGCGGATCTACGAGGCAGTCTGGGGATTTGACGGAGAGGGAAACAGCGACACGATCATGGAGCATATCCGCAAGATCAGGGCAAAGCTTGCCGTGCATACGCTCCACGGCTATATCGATACAGTCTGGGGGTGTGGTTACAGATGGAACGGTTGAAGAATATGGGACTGAGGCGTTCCTTTTTTTTGTTGTCGGTGTTTTGCCTGGCGGCGGCGCTGCTGTTGACTTATGGAGTCTATATAACGTGTGCAAGGATCGCCGACCGCTATCCCACATATGGCGTCGTAGATCGGAAGAGCGTCGTGTAGGGAAAGAGTGTAGATCTCGGTGGTCGC
>CAJUQU010000114.1 GCA_910588595.1 uncultured Lachnospiraceae bacterium
TCCCTACACGACGCTCTTCCGATCTGGGACATTGTGTTTTTTCAGGGCGTCCAGAATCGGCTGTGTGTTTCCGTTCTCATATCCGGCGTCAAAGGTCAGATAGATCACTTTTTCTGTATTCTCCCCCACGAAATGAGCATTATACTGTTTCAGCTCCTCCACAGAAGCATTTCCTGTGGGCTGGCTGCCCTCCTGGCCGAAGCCAAGTCCCCAGTTTTCGGAGGAGACACTTCCGCTAACGGGGATCCCCCTCTCCTCTATCTTTTCATACCTGACATAGGCAGCACCTCTGCCAAGCAGAAAGGCAGCTGTAAAAATCACGATCAACAGTGCAGTTTTTTTCAGATTGATTCTTTTCATTTTTTCCGCTTTCGAAAGGGTTCTTATTACAGAATATTTCCAACCTGTAAAAAAATTCCTGTTTTCAAAAAAGATAAATGACATTTTGCAAAAAAGTGTGTATTATTAGTATATAATAAAATAGAATGCAATAAGGAGGCAGCAGGAATATGAAAAAAGAGACATGTGTATCACTTGATTTGTGGATGACCGGACGGGTGTTGAATAACAAGATCAGGAAGAGCGGCTATACGATCGCCCAGATTCAAAAGGAGTTGAATCTCTCCTGCCCACAGCCGATCTACCGCTGGATGAATGGGCAGACCATGCCTTCCATTGATAATCTTTACAAGCTGAGCAGGATATTAAAAGTGCATATGGAGGATCTGGTGGTGCCGATGCAGGATGATGTCTGGATCTTATATACAAGCCGGAATCCGGAAGGAAGCATTCGTCTGAAAAAGTATCATAGTGCATATCTTAAAAAATCGAAAAGGGTAGGGTAGACAATGCAATGGATGTTACACATCAAGTTATGATAACTCAAAATGCCGATGAAGCGGGATACTACGCTGCCAATCATATTCCGTATGTAGTGTGGTTAAATGAAAGGAATACAGATCAAAGTTTTCCGAGCGGCGCTTACTGTGTGGAGAACCTCAGTGACATCGATGCACGGTATCTCGACAGGGTATACAGACGCTTTCATGATATCCCATGGGATATCGCCGAGACGGAGCGGTTAAAGATCCGGGAGATCGCGGTGACGGATGTGCCGCAACTGTATGAACTGTACAGCGATGCGAGCATAACGCAGTATATGGAACCGCTTTTTGCAGATCCGGAGCAGGAAGTGACCTACACAAAAGAGTACATTAAAAATATCTATGGATTCTACGGATTTGGGATGTGGGTTCTGGAGGAGAAGAAACAGGGACAGGTCATAGGAAGGGCAGGGTTGGAATACAAGGAAGGCTTTGAGGGGCTGGAGCTGGGCTTCATGCTGGGTGTGCAGTATCAACACAAAGGTTATGCATATGAGGCGTGCAGCGAGATCCTTGCGTATGGGATCAGGGAGCTGGATCAGAGGACATACTGTTCGTTTATCAATGAAAATAACACTGCATCGATCCATCTGTGCGAACGGCTCGGATTTACACCGCAGGACAAAGTGAGGCTAGGTGAGATCGATTTCGACGGAACGACAGTTGAAAAAGAATTTATACAGTATGTCTATCATGCAGATTAGAGTGTGCATGAAAAAGAACCCAAAGAATTGACTTTGGGTTCTTTTCTGGTCATATATGCTAATTTAAATGATCGTCTCGATGGAAATATTTTTCTGGTTCGACAATTGCAGTATCGTCTGATAATAGGATTGCTGCAGGTCGATGATCTCATCGTTCTCTGTGCGTATGACAGGATGAGAGTAGTTGTTGGGGTTGATGAAGATCACATTTCCCTCCATGCCGTTGCTCAAGGTAACTCTGTGATTGAGGTATGAATTCGATACATTCTCCAGGAATGTGAGGATGTACTTGATCTCATACTTCTGGATGCCGTCGTCCTCAAAGTATTTTATCACAGAGAAGGGACACATCGCTGCGCGGTATACGCGCTCACTTGTCATGGCATCAAAGATGTCTGCGATCGTGACGATCTTGGAGAACCTGTCGATCTCGTCGCCGGTCAGACCATATGGATATCCGCTCCCGTCGCATTTCTCATGGTGCATCAGCGCGGCATTCTTGACAGGTTCGGGGATGCTGCTGTAGCGTCCGAGCAAATGGAATCCTTCCGTGGTATGTGTTTTAACGATTTCAAATTCATCAGGGGTCAGCTTGCCAGGCTTTCGCAGGACTCCGGTCGGAAGCATGAACTTGCCGACATCGTGGAACAGTCCGCAGGCAGTTGCCATCATCTGATCCGCCTCGGAGAAGTGGAGCCAGCGTGCAAGTACATTGGAGATCAGTGCAACATCAATGCAGTGGTTGTACACGGAATCCTCAATGTTGTGCATATTTAGGAGCATCTCAAAGATGCTGATCTCCTGCTTGTCCTGATGCAGCAAAGACATGGTTTCTTTTAATAATTCGTTTGCGCGGAATGGCTCATTGCGGTATAGTGATTTCATGAGGTTATTCTGATAGTGTTCGGCACACCGCGCAAATTCCTGCGAAAAGCGCTGAAACTGCCTGTTCGCAGAGGCTTCGGCACTGGCGGCATCGGTATTGTAAAGACGTGCGATGGCTGTGTCCTGCATGAGGATCGCTGCGTTTGCCATGGGGGTTGACATGTCGACGATCAGATCGTCTTCAATCTGTGCGTAATATATAGAATATCCTTCTAAACGTGATATAATATTTTCAGTGAGGATGATACCTTTTGGAACGATGGTCTCATGATCATATGATACGATGTCCTCAGCGGTCACCATGCCCGGAAGCAGTGCAGTGATAGGAATTTGTTTCATAAAGTTCTCTCTTTCTAAAAGTGTAATCCTAAAAGCCCAATTCTATTTTAACGGTTATATTAAAAAATGTCAAATATAAGGAGGTATATATATGAAAAAATATACGAATATACACAAATTATCCGACAACAGGTTCCTAAATCTGTTTAAGCTGGATGCGCTGACAGACAGCGGCCGCCCTTTTGATTATTTTTTTGTCTCAAGGCGCAAAGCGGAGGAGATCAAGCTGCTGACGGGGGACAGCGCGGCGGAGGGTGTGGTGATCTATCCCATATTGAGAGATGATCCGGATAAGATCGTTATGATCAGGCAGTACCGGTATCCGCTGGGAGATTATCTGTATGAACTGCCTGCCGGGCTGATCGATGCAGGGGAGACACCCGACATTGCTGCCGTTCGGGAGATGAAGGAGGAGACAGGGCTTTCCTTTGAAGTATATACAGGCGGAGACGCCGCATACCGCAGACCGTTTTTTATGGGAGCTGGGTTTACGGATGAGAGCTGCAATGCAGTTTTTGGGTATGCCAGCGGAACGATCAGCCACGACCAGCTAGAGGATACGGAATCAATAAGGGTACTGATCGTGGATAAGGAGGAGGCACATCGCATCCTGAGGGAGGAAAAAGTCTCGATCAGGGCAGCGTATCTTCTCATGAATTTTCTGCATTCAGACAAAAGTGCACCATTTCAATTTTTACAGTGATATTAAAATAACATCAGTTATTAAAATGTGGCTGTAAGCCCCGGAAAATCGGGATTGTGTGCAGATAATGTCGAAATTTGTAGAAATGAAAGATTTTTGAAAGTTTTCATGCTGAGAAAAAGAGATCTTGCACTGCAAGAAAAACCGGGATTTATTCAAGATAGAGAAAACAAAACACATCTTCAGTGCAGGGCAAAAGAAGTGAGGGCGGTCTGGAAGGTCAGAACAGTGAAGGAAATCATTCACACAATGCAAGTGGTATATACGAGGGTGCCTCAATAGATATCGCATGTTATAGATTAACGGATCTACAGGGTCACACAGAGGAAATGTATGATATTTTGCAGGATGATGGGAATAAGTAATGCTTATGTTACAGTTTTGATTAATTTCTAAAGATTGTGTGTTCAATTTCTGAAAAGTGTGGTATGATAATACAGGAGTATTCATAAAAGGATTTATTGTCGATCAGATATAAGATAAGAAAGGAAGCGTTACGATGGTGGACAAATTGGAATTAAATAAGGAAGATCCACAGGTCACTAAGGCAGTGGAGTCCAAGGATGAGCCAAAGACGGCTGCAAAGACCATAGAGGAGCCTAAACCAGCTGCAGAGGTCAAAGAGGAGCCTAAAGCAACAGCAAAGTCCAAGGATGAGCCGAAGCCAGCTGCAAAGAAAACGGGATATCTGTCGGAGATCGATGGTGTTGAGGTTGATTTTGAGCTGCAGTACCGAGACCGGGAGACGGACATGAAAGACATCGCCAAAAGGGTTACTGAGGATTATGCCAACAGAGGAAATGATCCAGCCACGATCGAGTTGATCCATGTATATTTAAAGCCGACTGATTTTACAGCGTACTATGTGATCAATAATTCATATGAAGGAAAGATTCCCTTGTTCTAATTGACGAAATGTGTCCTGCTTAATGTAAAGTACTAAGGGGAAAGGGAGTAAGGGGAACCGATGAAGAAGGTAACAATACAAGATATTGCGGCTGAGATGGGGCTTAGCCGTAATACCGTAGCAAAAGCACTGAATGGCGGATTGGTCTCTCCGCAGACGAGACATGCGGTTGTACAGAAAGCTTGGCAGATGGGATATACCAAGCTGGATGAAAATCTTGTGGAGGAGGTCAAGCTGACTTACCGCAGAGCGAATACGGGAACAATACTGGTGCTGTTCAATCATATGCAGTCCACTTTCTGGACAAGGGCGCTTGCGGGTATCAGCAATGCAGTAAACGACGAAGGATACCGCATGCAGCTTCATGTGGTGGATGAGAAGGATCGGGACGGAGAGGATACTGTCAGGCTGATAGCGGATGATGTCAAGGGAATTATATTTTTGAGCGTTTTTTCGGCGAAATTTGTAAGGGGGATCGGACGCAAAAAGCTTCCTATGACATTTTTTAACAGTCCTGTCAACGCGCAGGAATATATCAAGCTTGGGGATGTCATCAATGTGGAAGGGTTTTATTCGATGAATACATTGACGGACTATGTGATCAGGCAGAAGAACTGTACCAAGTTTGCGTACATTGGATTTGCGGAAGGATCGCGCATGATACAGGCGAGATATCTGGGATTTCTGAATGCGTGCAGCCAGAATCACATCCAGCTGGATGAACGGCTTCAGTATACACGCCCCGCCAACAGTGTCAGCTTCAGCTATGCCATGGTTGAGGAGATCATAAAAAATATGCCCTACATACCGGAGGCTTTCATCTGTGAGGATGATGATGTGGCAAAGCATGTCTCGCTCGCCCTTTTGCAGCGCGATGCGCAGGCAGTAAAAAGGGTGGTCATCACAGGTTTTAACAATACGCTGGAGACAGATTTTTTCAAAAAAGATATCCTCACGGTCGATGTGCGCATTGAGGAGATGGGCAGGCGCCTTGTGAAGTCGGTGATCGACAAGGTAAAATCCCCGACAATGGATGCCGCATTTACAACAATAGCTACATATCCTGGATGCTGATATGCTGGAGTAAAAAATTCATAGATAAACGATGACAATATAGGAAATGCGTGATATAATTTCAATATCTACCAAACGTAGTAATGAAAACGTTGTGGAATATTAAATGAAAAGTGAGGTTTAAACAATGGATTACAGAATAGTAACAGACGGATCCTGTGACCTGCCGCCGGAACTTTGCAGATCAAAAGAAATTGACGTAGTCCCCTTTTATGTCTCGTTTGACAGTGAAAATTATATGAAGGAAATCGTCGATATGCCGATCAGGAAATTTTATGAGCAGATGGTCGAAGATCCGACGACATTTCCCAAGTCCTCCATGCCCTCGGTGCAGGATTATGTCGATGTGTTTAAGCCGGTCGTGGAGGCTGGCAAAGCGGTGATCTGCATCTGTATCACGACAAAATTCAGTGGTTCCTATCAGTCAGCTATGAATGCGAAAGAAATGCTTCTGGAGAACTACCCTGATGCGCGGATAACGGTGATGGATTCCACGGTTGACACTGTGCTGCAGGGACTTTTTGTGCTCGAGGCAGTCAAGATGTATGAGGCGAAGCTTCCATATGAGAAGGTGATCGAAGAATTAGAGTCGATCAAGAGTACCGGACGGATTTTCTTTACCGTTGGAAATATAGATTATCTCAAACACGGCGGGCGTATTGGCAAGCTTGCAGGACTTGCGGGATCCGTGCTGGGCATCAAACCGCTGATCACGCTCAAAGAGGGGGAAATCTTTCCTTCGGGGGTGTCGAGGAGCCGCAAAAAGTCACTTGAAAAGGTATTCGAGCTGCTGTGGCAGTACCTTCAGGAGGTCAACGCAGTTTCGGGGGAATACAGCATCTGTGTGGGATATGGCTATGACATTGCAGAGGCGGAGGAATTCCGGAAAGGAGCGGTCAGTTTCCTGAATGAAAAAGGGTATGCGATCACGGATATGGAACTTCAGAAGTACCAGATCGGTGCGACGATCAGTGTTCACACAGGTCCATACCCGCTGGGATTTGGAGTGCTGAGGAAGAGCATGTTATAACAGCTGATAAAAAGGAGAGAATGGCGGATGGCAATATACAGTCTTGAAAATGCGCAGATCAGCATCAGCGTGGATACATTTGGCGCAGAGCTGAGATCGCTTAGAAAAAAAGCCACAGGCACAGAATATATGTGGGATGCAAAACCAGAGTACTGGAAGAGGACTTCGCCAGTGCTGTTCCCGATCGTGGGAAGTTTAAATAACGGTAGTTATCGATATGATGGGATAGAGTACCCGATGTCGCAGCACGGGTTTGCAAGGGATATGGAGTTTGCACTCCGGCAGCAGACTGCGGATGAGCTGAAGTTTGTGCTGAGGGCGGACGATGGGACAAAGGCGAAATATCCATTTGACTTTGAGCTGGAGCTTGGCTACAGACTCGATGAAAATAATCTGATCGTATCATGGAAGGTCACAAACCATGACAGCAGGGAGATGTATTTTAGTATTGGCGGGCACCCGGCGTTTTTGTGTCCGATTGACGGCAAAGGTGCGCAGACGGATTACAAATTGTCATTTGACACGGACAATAAAATAACAGCAGCTATCATAGGGGACGGCGGAACACTTTCAACGCGCACGAAGGAGTATGACCTGAGAGACGGAATGATGGATATCACGGGAGATCTGTTTGACGAGGACGCACTGATCATCGAGCATGATCAGGCGCATAAAGTAGCGCTATGTGATCCGGATGGACAGCCCTACCTCACAGTCCGCTTTGATGCGCCTCTCTTTGGACTGTGGTCGCCGGCGAAGAAAAATGCGCCGTTTATCTGTATCGAGCCATGGTACGGCAGATGCGACAGGGAGATGTTTGAGGGGGATCTGTCCGAGCGTGAGTATGGCAATACACTTGCGCCGTCGAAGTCGTTTTACACAGAATATACGATTACAGTTTAGATATGTTAACGATTTACAGGGAGATTTGAGACACGCGGAGATAATTTGGGATATTTTTTGATTTAATGTGATCATACAGGGGCATTTTCTGCAGATCCTCAAACATCACACATGGAATATTCATATCGATCTGTCAAAAACTGATAGCAGAAATGAAGGAGTAGTGCCTTGCGGATACATCGCAAGGCGCTATTTTTTACAAGAAATTTCTAACCAAAATTTTACTAAAAAACTGTGCAAAAGGTAAAAAATAGAACTAAAATTACCTTAAAAATTGATTAATTAATAAAATAATGGTATGTTAGATATGTAATATACAATACTATATCAAAAAATACTTCAATTGCAAAAAAGGAAAACGGCACAGGGAAGGGAGAACAGTCATGATATCATACAATGAAAAAGAACGTGTGTTCAAGCTGGACACACCGGACACAACCTATATGATCGGCATCGTGGACGAGGAAAACTTTGTCGGACATATCTATTATGGAAGGAAATTGAAGGAGGCGGAGGCGGCTTATCTGATGCGGACGGCAGAACCGCCGTTTGTACCCAGCAAAAACAACAGGGAGCGCTGCTCTTTTTACGACTGCTTTCCCTTTGAGTATCCGTCAAACGGACTTGGCGATTTCAGGGAGGGATGTATCAGTGTGCGCACAGCAGACGGGCATGTGGGGAGCGTACTCTCCTATGTGTCGCATGAGATCGTTCAGGGAAAACCAGAGCTTGAGGGACTGCCGGCGACATTTGGCACTGCCGAGGAGTGCGAGACGCTGCGGCTGGTCTGTGAGGACAAGTATATAGACATGCAGGTCGAACTACTCTACACGGTATTTCAGGACACCGACGTGATCACGAGGAGCGTGCGGGTGACAAACACGGGCAGTTCACATTTTTATCTCACAAAAGTGTACTCGGCGTGTATCGACATGGACTACAGGGATTACGACATGGTGTCTTTGCACGGAAGCTGGGCGAGGGAGCGCCATATCCAGAGAAAGGCGCTGGGGTATGGTATTCAGAATGTCAGCTCGTTCCGCGGGGAGTCCAGCCACCAGGATCATCCGTTCCTGGCATTGGTGGATCGGAACACGACACAGGAAAACGGCGAGATCTACGCGATGAATTTCGTGTACTCCGGCAATTTCCGTGCGCAGGCGGAAGTGTCGCAGTTTGACAGCGTGCGCATGACGATGGGGATCCACCCTGAGAATTTCTGCTGGAAGCTCGAGAGCGGCGAGAGCTTCCTGGCGCCGGAGGTTGTCATGGTCTACACGGACAAGGGATTTGATGCGATGACGGGCGCGTTCCACAAACTGTACAGGAAGCATCTGATCCGCGGTGAGTACAAGGACAAAAAGAGACCGATCCTCATCAACAACTGGGAGGCGACGTATTTTGAGTTCGACACACAGAAGCTTCTGTCCATCGCGCAAGAGGCGTCGAAGCTTGGCATCGAGATGCTTGTGATGGATGACGGGTGGTTCGGCGCGCGCAGCAGCGACAACTGTGCGCTGGGCGACTGGAAGGTCAATGAGGAAAAAATAACGGGTGGTCTGAAATATCTGGTGGACGAGGTCAACAAGCTCGGCATGAAGTTCGGCATCTGGTTTGAGCCGGAGATGATCTCCCCGGATTCCGACCTGTACAGGGCGCACCCGGACTGGGCGATCGCGATCCCGGGGAGACCGGGCACGGAGTCGAGGCAGCAGTTCGTTCTCGACCTGTCGAGACAGGAGGTCGTCGACTGTATCTACGAGCAGGTGGCGTCTGTGCTGAGGAGCGCGAACATCGAGTATGTGAAATGGGATATGAACAGGCAGCTCACGAACATTGGAAGCTGTGGGCTGCCGGCGGACAGACAGGGCGAGCTCTATCACCGCTACGTGCTCGCAGTCTACCAGATGCAGGACAGACTGACGAAAGAATTCCCGCATCTGCTGCTCGAGAACTGCTCCGGCGGCGGCGCGCGCTTTGATCCGGGCATGTTGTATTTCAGCCCGCAGATCTGGTGTTCGGATGATACGGATGCGGTGGAGCGCCTCGAGATCCAGGAGGGAACGGCGCTGATCTACCCGCTGTCCACAATGGGAGCGCACGTGTCAGACTGCCCGAACCATGCGTTAGGGCGCGTGACGCCTTTTGAGACGCGCGGCATCGTGGCGCTCGCGGGGACATTTGGCTATGAGCTTGACGTGACAAAGATCCCGCAGGAGGACAGGGATATGATACCCGCCCAGGTTGCGATGTACCATAAGTACAACGATCTGGTCAGGGAGGGCGATTACTACCGCATCGCGTCCTACGCGCAGAACCACAGATATGACTGCTGGCAGGTCGTGAGCGGGGACCAAAAACAGTCGCTTGTCACCTTTGTGCAGGTTCTGAACCGGGTGAACTTTAAGTCAAGACGCATTTTGCTCAAAGGGCTGGATGCCGAAAAGCGGTATCGGGTCGTGTTTGAAAATAACGAGAGCATAGCGGAGCAGACCTACAGCGGCGACACACTGATGAAGGCGGGGCTGATGGTGCCGAATCTTTGGGGAGATTTTAAGGCGCACCTCATTTCGCTCGCTGAGGTGTGACCGCTGCGCGGCAGAGTGCCGTGATCCATATTGCGGTAAGCGACAAACGTATTTGCCGTGTGCTGCAATCGATGCGCACGACCACGGGGGAGCTGCGTGGCGGTATGCGGTCGGCATAAGTATAGATACGGGGAGTGATAGAGATGGTTAAGGCTGTAAAGCTTGCAGATATAGCAGAGAAGGTAGGGGTTAGTGTTGTTACCGTGTCAAAGGCGCTGTCGGGTCAGAAGGGTGTCAGCGAGGAGATGCGTGCCAGGATCAAGGAACTGGCGGACGAGATGGGGTACACGCCGATCCACGCAGCGCAGACGGGGCGGACAAGATCATATACGATCGGGGTGGTCACTTTTGAGACATATTTTACACGTTTTGCTTCTTTTTATTGGAAAATGTATCAGGAACTTGCCACGCGTGCGGTCAAGAAAAATTGTTTTTCCATGCTTGAAGTCATATCATACTATGATGAGGACAATCTTGTGTGGCCTAAGCTGATCACGGAAAATCAGAAGATTGACGGTATTATCGTGATCGGAAGACCGAAATTAAGTTATCTGAAGATGCTGTATCAGAACAAGAGGATACCAATGGTGTTCATGGATTTCTATGATGACGAGGAGGTGGTCGATTCCGTCGTAGATCGGAAGAGCGTCGTGTAGGG
>CAJUQU010000115.1 GCA_910588595.1 uncultured Lachnospiraceae bacterium
CATGTGTATTCTCCAAGGAATTGACTGCGGAGCTGTTGTCCGCCCCTTTCCCCATCAGGCTGCTGTCACTGCCAGTGAGCTTTGAGCCTGCCGGAACGGTGATCATGATCTGAAATTCTTTGTCCTTTGTCAATAAATCGCTGAGAATCCTAAAAATCTTCTCGTTATCCTGCTGTGTCATTACATTTAACTGTTCCATCAATCTGTCCTCCATTCCAATTTTTAACTGCCAAATGCCATGATCACGTCTCCCAATCATAATCTTGGCCAAAGAATTCATAAACGCTGCTCCCAAATTACGTTTACTTACAAATTCTAGCAGGATTTGGCAATGTCCATTATATAAGATTGTCAATTTATCTTGCAACAGTTACTTATCGCACTTTTTGCGCTTTAAATACAGCATATGCCAAAATATCTCAAAATCCGCTCAAATGCCTTAAAAATGGCTGTTGTTTCTTGTTGAAAGAGCTGAATTTTTTATGGATTTTTTTGCGTTTTCACATATTTTGAGCGATTTTTACGCGATTACTTTTTTTCATTTTTTTTTTTTTTTTGCGAATGTATCCCCGTCTCGACACCTCCTTGGGATTGATATACACATCTGTTCCCTGTACCCTTTCCCTGATAAAAAGAGCCTGTTCCTGCAGCGCATTTACCATGAAATCCGCTGTCCCCTGATTAAAAATACTCCACAGGCTCCCTCTGTGGACAGTTGTCTCCACTTTGCTGCCGCCGATCCCTAATCCTCTTCCCCACACGATATTGGCATGCACACAGAAATTTTTCAGGACCTCCATCGCCACGCTGGTATGTTCGCCCTCGTACAGTTCTGTATGAAGGATCGCGTAAAACCTGCCGCCGATACTCTCACCGCCGATCACAGCCTGCTCCACCCGCTCTAGAAACCTGAGGACTGTCGAGGACACACTGTCCAGATAAACATCCGCCGCCAGAACGATCGCATGGGCATCCTCAAGCAATCTGCATACGCGGTCCCAGTCCATGTTGTCCTCGATCTTTATTGAGATCAGTTCTTCACTCTGCGTGTGCTTCCTGATGATCTCCTCACACGCCACATCTCTGGCTGCCAGCGTACCTCCTCCATCCAGAAATAAGATCATCTTGTCCTCCTCCTAAACCGCGCGATCTATAAAACGACATTGAGCTGCCTGAGCTTATCGATCGTGTCATAAAATACGATCTTTACACCTCTTGCCTGCAGCGATATGCCATCCGACACAGATTGTATCCTTGCTGACTGTTCTTCTCTCGGTGTGATATTATCTCCATAAAAACAGCACACCATGCCAAATACATTTCTGTTCTCACTTTTCACCTCATAGTGCGTCTGTCCATGACGCATCTCCAGATACGGTCCAAACCGTCTCTTGCACTTTTCCAGCACTCCCTGGACAAACGGGCTGAATCCGCCGTACACACAGCGGCTGATCAATACCAGCTGGTCGCAGCTTGCGATCAGTCCCTCGATATCCCTGCCTGCACAGCCTCCGGTCTCACTTATGACAATATCCTTTTCCAGAAGCTTCATCCCAAGCTCCTGCCATGATTTTTCCTGCAGGTCATGCACGATTACTTTCATTCAAACAAATCTCCGTTTAGTCTCATATTCCTGGAACATGTATGGAAAGCATTTTCATATGCGTTCCAGGGAACTATCAAGATATTTCAATACTACCATAATTTGACAAGATAAAAAAGTGTTTCCCATAAAATCGATCCAAAAATATCTTTTTATTTAAAAAGTATTGACATTTTGCACGATTATTAGTATAGTAATAAAGTCAATGACATGGGGTCTTAGCTCAGCTGGGAGAGCATCTGCCTTACAAGCAGAGGGTCACAGGTTCGAGCCCTGTAGGCCCCATTTTTTGTACAAGATCATTGTTTGTGGCGAAGTAGCTCAGTTGGCTAGAGCACGCGGTTCATACCCGCGGTGTCGAGGGTTCGAATCCCCCCTTCGCTATTTTTTTGTGCCGTACACTCTGAACCTGAAAATCGAGCAGGAATCTTCCCTGCTCGATTTTCTATAATATCTGTCAGTGAACCATTAGATTCCTACTTTGGGCAATGCCGCAAAGCTCTTTGCAAGTTCCTCGTCCGTGGGAACATAGTCCGCCATCTCGCCGTCATTGAACCTCTGGTACGCAACCATGTCAAAATACCCTGTTCCGGTGAGACCGAACACGATATTCTTCTCCTCGCCGGTCCCTTTGCACTTTAGCGCCTCGTCGATCGCCACCCGGATCGCGTGGCTGCTCTCCGGCGCCGGCAGGATCCCTTCCACCCTCGCAAACGTCTGCGCTGCCTGGAATACCGCTGTCTGCTCCACGCTCCGCGCTGATATTATCTTGTCATCGTACAGTTGCGACACGATCGAACTCATGCCGTGGTAGCGGAGTCCCCCTGCGTGGTTTGCCGACGGGATAAAGCCGCTGCCGAGCGTGTACATCTTTGCCAGCGGACAGATCTTTCCCGTGTCACAGTAGTCGTACGCGTAGACGCCCCTTGTGAGGCTCGGGCAGGAAGCCGGCTCCACCGCTATGACTTCATAGTCCGCCTCTCCCCTGAGCATCTCGCCGACAAACGGCGAGATCAGTCCGCCCAGATTCGAACCGCCGCCCGCACAGCCTATGATCATGTCCGCCTTGATCCCGTATTTGTCCAGCGCGGATTTTGTCTCAAGACCGATGATCGTCTGGTGCAGCAGCACCTGCGACAGCACGGAGCCCAGCACATAGCGGTAGCCCTCCTGTGCCGTTGCCGCCTCGACCGCCTCGGAGATGGCGCAGCCGAGGCTTCCCGACGTCCCCGGAAACGCCTCGTTGATCTTCCTGCCGACGTCGGTGAGCATGGACGGGGACGGCGTTACTTTCGCCCCGTATGTCCGCATCACCTCGCGCCGGAACGGTTTCTGTTCGTAGGACACCTTGACCATATACACCTGGCAGTCCAGGTCAAAGTATGAGCACGCCATGGACAGAGCCGTACCCCACTGTCCCGCGCCGGTCTCTGTGGTCACGCCTCTAAGCCCCTGCTCCTTCGCATAGTACGCCTGCGCGATGGCAGAGTTGAGCTTATGGCTCCCCGATGTGTTGTTCCCCTCGAATTTGTAGTAGATATGCGCCGGTGTGCCCAGCTTCTTCTCCAGGCAGTACGCGCGCGTGAGCGGAGACGGGCGGTACATCTTGTAAAAGTCGCGGATCTCCTGCGGTATATCAAAATACGGTGTCGTGTCGTCCAGCTCCTGCTTTGCAAGCTCCTCGCAGAAGATCGGTGTCAGCTCCTCCACCGTTATGGGTTTCATCGTCGCCGGATTCAGGATCGGCGCGGGCTTATTTTTCATATCTGCCCTCACATTGTACCACTGCCTGGGCATCTCGCTCTCTTCCAGATAGATTTTGTACGGTATTTTGTCGCTCATGATTTTGTCTCTCTTTCTTTGATTTATTTTATGCATTCCTATTGATTATACACTTTCTCTTCCTGAAAGTAAAGATATGGTGTCGACTGCTCACTGCCCTAACGATTCATCCTGGAGCTTATCAAACTCCGCCATGCACTCGTCGACCGTGGCGCCGTTCAGCAGCATGCGCACAATGAGGCAGGTGTTTCCCCACTGCTCGACTTTCATCGACGCGTTGGATCCAAGGACATAGACGTTCTCGTTGATTCTGTCGTTGAGCGGTCTGAGCGCGTCGATACACTCGACCTCGACATTTTTGGAGGGCGAGATCACCTTGTTCGTCTCCGCATACACCTGCAGCGCCTCGTCGGAAACCATGATGTCCAATGTCTGCATCGCATCCTCCGCGTGCTCTGCCTGGTTCCCGACCGCGATCCCTGTCATGGGCATCACCGGCATCTGTCCCCGGCTGCTCGGGAATCCGATGACGACCATGTTAAAATCCGGATCCCCATAGGCAGTGTCGGTGTTTGCCGCACTCCAGTACGCCATGACGATCGGCGTCTTCTGCGCCAGGAAATCAGCGCCCTCCCCCTCGATCGCTTCGCTGACATACGCCTTCTGCGCATCGATATACCCCCGGTCGATCAGCTCCTGGAGGAACTCGAAGCCAGGGCGCATATAGTCGCTGTATCGTTTCTCACCGCTGTTGAGCGCGGCGATCTCCGCCTCCGTGTTTCCGCCGTTATACAGATCCGCATACGCCTGGGCGAGCACGAACGTCTCCAGCCACCAGCGGTTTGCGCCGACCGGCGTCTCGATCCCGTTCTCCTTGAATACCCTGCAGCACTCCAGAAAATCCTCCGGCGTCTCCGGCAGGGCAAGCTGATACCGATCAAACAGGTCCTTGTTGACAAACAGACCGTACGCCACGACTTCCTGCGGGATCGCCACGAGCTTTCCGTCCACGATGTTCGCCGCCTTCACCACATCCCGCAGGTTCTCGGCGCTGTCAAGTCCCGACAGATCCATCAGCTTCCCCTCCGCCGCCAGGATCTGAATGGTATCGGGATTGAGCAGGTACAGGTCATCCATGTCATTGCGCGCCCGCTCAAGCGCCACCTGGTCATACGTTTTGTCCTGATAGTCTTCCGCCGTGTACGTGATGTAGTTCACCGTCACCCCCAGCTTCTCCTCCGCCATGGCAACGGTCTTCTCCGACGCGCTCCTGGCAACATTGTCCGCGCCGGGTTTCGTCTTCTCCATCGGGCTGAACAGATTTACTTCCCGCTGCTGCTCCTTCTCGAAAGTAATCAGCCTGTCGCGAGATCCGCTCCCGCCGCACGCGGAGAACACGAGCGCTGCCAGCCCCGCAAAACAAAATGCCGCAAGTTTCCTGATTTGTCTTCGCATACCCTATTCCTTACACCCCTTAGATACATATTGTGTCACAACCTTCTTCAACAGCTCCACGTCGATCGGTTTTGCCAGGTGGACATCCATGCCGGCGTCCAGCGCCTCCTTTTCGTCCTCCGCAAACGCGTTTGCCGTCATGGCGATGATCGGTATCGTCCCGGCGTCAGCGCGCGCCATCGACCTGATCGCCCTCGTCGCGTCATAGCCGTTCATGACCGGCATCTGCACATCCATTAGAATGGCATCGAATTCGCCCTCGGCAGCCTGCCCGAAACGCTCCGCCGCCAGCTGTCCGTTTTCGACGATCTCACAATCCGCCCCCTCGATCGACAGGATCTCCCTCAATATCTCGGCGTTGATCTCGTTGTCCTCCGCCGCGAGGAAGTGCAGCCCTTCCAGGCTGTTGATAGCCGCCGTTTGCGCGGTGTCCGCCGCCCCCTGGGACTTCCTCATCTCCAGGATCTTCTCCTGAAATGCCGTCACAAAAAACGGTTTGGCGAGCACGCCTGTGCCCTGCATCAGCAGCGCCTCATCCATCCCCTTTGCATCGTAGTCTGCCAGGAACAGCAAAGGCACTGTTTCCGGCAGCATCTCCCGCAGTTTTTTTACCGCGGAGAGCCCCTCTGTCTCGACAATATTCCAGTCGACCAGTAGCAGCTGACAGCGCGCCTCTGTCTCTCGCTGCAGCATGCCCACCGCCTGTTCTGCCGTCAAAACGATGTCCGTCACGACGCCGGAGTCCCTCATCAGCATCCGGATGTTCTCGCAGACCGCCTGCTCCCCGTCCACTGCCAGGATCCGCGAGATCCCGCTGTCCTCCCAGAATTTCCTGTACGCGTGCCCCTCCGGTATGCGCAGCTCCAGCTCGACGCGAAACATCGTACCTTTGTTCACCTCGCTCGACACATCGATCGTCCCGCCCATCAGCTCCACGATATTCTTGGTGATCGCCATGCCAAGCCCTGTTCCCTGCACCTTGTTCGTCGTGCTGTTCTCCGCCCTTGTAAACGCGTCAAACAGCACTTCGAGATACTCCGGCGTCATGCCGTACCCGTCATCCTGCACCTCGATCCGGATCCGCTCAAACTGGGGGCTGCGCTGTTTCCCGCCGATGATGCGGAACCAGATATTCCCCCCTCCTGCGTGTACTTCACCGCGTTGGAGAGCAGGTTGATCAGGATCTGGTTGATCCTCGTCTCATCCCCGAGCAGATACTCGTGCTCTATGTTCGAGACCTCCACATGAAACCGCTGCTGCCTCGCCGCTGCCATCGGTCGGATGATGGCATCCACGGAGGACACCAGGTCATTCAGCGTAAACTCCTCGACCGTGAGCACGACCTTCCCGCTCTCGATCTTCGAGACATCGAGGATATCGTTGATCAGGCTGAGCAGATGCTGTCCGGATGCCATGATCTTCTTTGTATACTCCCGCACTTTTTCCGGATTCTCCGCGTCCCTGGCAAGCAGCGTCGTGAATCCGATCACTGCGTTCATCGGCGTGCGGATATCGTGGGACATATTTGAGAGGAACATGGTCTTGGAATTGCTCGCGATCTGTGCCGCCTGCAGCGCCTCCGCCAGCTGCCTGCTGTACAACTCCCGCTCCCGTTCCCGCTCTTCCCTGAGTCTGTCCTGCTGCCTGCGGTTCAGATAATAGCTCGCACAGCACAGGAAAAAGGCAGCCAGCATCACCGCGACGACGATCAGGATATTCTGTTTTACCGTGTTCCCTTCCTGCTGGATCGCCTCGATCGGCACATACCCGATCAGATACAGCGTGCCGTCATTCACCGACCACATGTAGATGAGCGCGTCCTTTTCCCGGATATCGTGGTTGAACATGATGTTCTTCCCATTCCGGACACTCTGCGTCACATCCTGCAAAAGCGCCTCGTCGCGGATATCATTTGCCCGGAAAAAGTCATCCAGATTCAGGTGTCCCGCACTGCGCTCCCCCATCCCTTTCGGTTTGAGCACCAGCCGCTCACTGTGCGCATCCATGATATAGAGCATCGCCCGCTTGTTGTAAAATCCGTCTGGCAGAGATTGATCCAGCGAGTCATAGACATACTCGATATAGAGTGACGCGATCTTTTTGCCATCGCGCTCCACAGGGCATTTCATCGTGTACGCCCACGTCCCCATAAAATTCACATAGGACTCTGAGAGCTCCAGACCATTCACAGTCCCTCCTGCCGAGAAGTCCAATCCCTCCTCCGAGAAAGCTTCGCCTGTGCTGGATATGCCCACAGTCTCGCCTGCACAGATCAGCGATATCTTGACCATGGTCGGGTTATCCTGATAATTTCTGATGTATTCCATGGGCTCTGGCGCCGTCGCGATCTCGTGCGCGATCAGCTGCTGGAACTCGGCTTCCTTGTTGAGCACTGCCTCGATCGTACTCTCGATCAGATCAAGGCTCTCGCTGAGATTCTGGATCGCCGACGCCTCCATCTCCGTCGATGTCCTGCGCGCGACAGCAAGCACGACGGCACTCATTATCCCGAAAACTATGATGATAGAGAGCAGAAGCGGAACTCCCCTGTCCGCTTTTTGCTCCTTTTGCCCTTTCTTCATCCCATATCTCCCTTTCCTATCCCCATCCGTTCCGTCCAGAAGCAGTGAAAACCCTTTCACCAGCCTCAGATCGATGTTTTGCTGCCAGTACTCCATCCAGTCAGAAATCAGCACAAATCACCCGCGAACCACAACGCACATCTGGCAGGAAACATTCTTCATACACGTTCTAGATTATTATACGCACAGATGCATTTTTATGTCAAGAATGTTCGATTTTTACTACATCTGCTGATTACAGTTCAGCCCAGGACTTCGCACTGCGCTGCGAAGTCCGTGAGAATGCATAGCGGCCCGGATGCATCAAGCCAACCGCGAAGCGGTTTTTGCATGGCTTGATGCCTGTAACAGGAAGCCGAAGGCTGAACTATTACATCTGCTGCAGGATCTTCGGATCCTTGATCCTGGTGTCCTCCGCAAACAGCAGGATCTTCGACAGGATCTCCGCAGTCTTGGGGTCCTCGTCCACAAATGGAAGGAAGATGCGCCCGCGCTGCTGCGCGTGGACCGGGACGACGGACAACATGGCATTTCCGATCTGATGCACGACACCGCTCCCAAGGTGCACGCTGTACTGGCCGAGTTTGCCGTCGATCAGCGCGTGATTCCCGTCGACACGGACATTGTTCGTGCGAAACAGGGCGAGACTGCACTCGACGATCGCCCGGCGCATCTCGATGGTTGAGTGGCTCGTCTCCGGGTCGACGCCGCCCGCATGCGCCACGCTGACCGCCAGGTCGACATCGCGCATCACTTCACTGTAAATGATGTCCGGGATGTCCTTTATCCGAAGTCTCTCCCCTGTCCTGCGGTTATAAAATACCACATGCTCCAGTGTCGGCGCCTCCGCGTCGCTCGGTGTGAACCAGTCCGTCATGGCATAGATGCACGCGACGATATCTTCCTTATAATATACCTTCTGCAGCCCTTCCTCGTAATCAGCAACCCAGCGCCGTCCCCGCAGCACGCCGACCGTCTTCTGCGGCTGGATCTGGTTGCCTGCAAACAGCATGGAGTGATACCTGTCCAGCTCGTCGTCGAGCTTCACGTACAGCTCGCGGAACACCTGCTTGAAGGGCTGTCTGATCTGCTTTTCAAACAAAAGCTTCTGGTAATCGTGCCAGTGCCCGCTCCTGTACAGATCATGCGGGTGCGCGATCCATATCTGCTGCCCGGGTCCGACCGGATGCACTGTGCCGGAGATATCCACGATACCATCCCGGGTGAGAAATCCCAGCTTCACGTCCTGCTCCTCCACAGTGCGCACCACAAGCGGTTCTGCGATGGGTCGCACGATCTTATTCTCGTACAGTTCCAGCCACTCCCAGACCTCGAACGCAGTCCTGTCCTCCATTGCCTGCTCCATCATCTGCCGTGTGCGGCTGTACTGCTCTTTCAGACTCCTGGCAGCCGCCTGATACTGCACCACGGTCTCATCCTTCCTGTACTTTGCCGGGACGGATTTCAGAAGTTTTCCGTCCTTTTTGCACTGCAGGGCGCTCTTCCCATTCTCGTCAACCAGCACCATCAGCTCGATCTCATCCACAGTGCGCCATTCGAAAAATTCCGCGGACTGCTCTGAGAGCTTTCCTTCCATCCGCAGCATCAGGCGCATCACATCCGTAAACCCGGCATTCCCGCTCAGGTTGCGCAGGGCGATCTCGACTGCCCGCGCCTCGCTCGCCCGCCGCTGTGCGCCGAACTGTCTGCTCTCCTTCTTGAAGTTCTGGATAAACTGATAGCGGTCCAAAAGTTCCTCCTCCAGCGCGCCGTGCGCAGCGGGCAGCGGCAGCAGACCGATACTCATCAGCAGATCCTTGTTGCGCTTTGCACAGATCTCCGCCTTCAGCGCCTCCTTGTCCACGCGGCCAAGCGCGGCGTCCGCATACTTCCGCGCCCGCCCGTGCGCGGCTCCGCTCGACGAGTATTTGGCGGCATCGTACACCATCTTGAAATTCTTCTCGCCCAGCTTCTCATACGCCTCAAAAAACCAGCGGATGTCAAAGGCACCGTCCCGCAGTTCATCCGTCGAGAGCGGCGTGTACTTTGCGATCATGGACGTCACCTGGTCGTCAAACACCTCGCTGGTGTGCGCCATAAAATAATAGCAGGTGCTCGCAAAACCGGGCATCTCCAAATATGCCTCTATCAGGGGGATCCACTGCTGCGCGTACATGGCAAGCTCCACAAGGCGCTTTTGGGCGATGTCCGTCCCCGCCAGCGCCCTTCTCAGATCCTTTGCTGTCTCGCCCGGCTCGGGCATGGATACCTTCAAAAGATGGCTCAACACCTGCCGCCTGTCCGTCGCGACACAATAGCCGTAACCGCGCTGCAGCGGATCTTTGCCGAGCGCCGTGAGGATCTGTACCATATGGCCGATCCCGCAGACGGCACAGATATTGCCGATATGCTCCGAGAACGGCGTCGGCTGCTCACCGCGCTTTAGCTCCACCTTCATTATCAGCGGAATCACTTCCCGGTACAGCTCGTGGGCGAACGCCATCTCCGGCATCTCGTCCCCGACCGTATCAAAATGATACTTTCCGTCAACAGGCTTGATGGCATTTCTCCCAAAAAAGTCATCCAGACCATCAAAACCGACTTTCAGCGAGGACACTGCTCCCTTCTGCTCCACGACACTGATCGGCCGCAGCAGAGCCGCAATGCCGCAGTAGGCAAACACTGCTTTGTAGAACAGATCCTTGTCCCAGATCCCCCGGACATAGCACTGCACATAATCCGCGAGCGCCGGATTCTGCCCGCCCCAGAACCTGTTCTGCAGTACATTGTCCACACGCTGTATCCGCCTCTTCTCCTCGGCAGTGTGATCCTGACTTTGCCGGAGTGCGAAGCGCAGCGCAAAGGAGCGCTCCCAGTCTTCCTCCTCCGCCTCGCAAAGCCACTGCAGCAGATCCCTGAACACCGGCAGATCCATCACCTGTCTTGAAAAATGCGCCTTCCCGCCTCCGTGTCCCTCCCCGCTGCCAAGCAGCTCGTTCGACGGGTCCGTGATCGAGAGCACCTTCGCCCCGCCGCACAATCCAAACTGCATCCGCAGCGGCTGCGGCACGTACTGGTCAAACAGCACTTCGACAGCCGTCTCCACCTGCTCCCAGTATGAAAAGACAACGCGGACGTTGGAAAAGGCGAATGAAAATACCTCGAAAAGATCGGAAGAGC
>CAJUQU010000116.1 GCA_910588595.1 uncultured Lachnospiraceae bacterium
GGGGAAGGCATGACGGAGAAGATCTTTTACCTCACCGCAAAGACCATCACGCGCACTGTGGCACAGGAGTGCTTTGGGCTGCTGCAGCAAAAAGGGCTTCAGATGAAGACGATCGTGCTGACGGCGAAGGACAAGATCTGTTTTATGAAACAGGAGGAGGTGCAGGGGGAGAACGCGCTAGCTGACAAAACAGGTGAGGTTGAGTGCAACCCCGATGCGTGCCCTTATGCAAACGGTCATTTTGACCGCATCAATGACGCCATGTATGACCTTCTGACACACGAAGATCATTTTACGAGGGAGAAGGTGCAGGAATATGCCTCTCGTCACCGTGTGTGTCCATTTGAGCTGAGCCTTGATATGAGTCTGTTTTCCGATGTTGTCATCTGTGATTACAACTATGTGTTCGATCCCAGGGTGTATCTCAAGCGCTTCTTTGCGGATGGTATTGGAAAGAGGGATTATGTGTTTCTGATCGATGAGACGCACAATCTGCTCGACCGCGGCAGGGAGATGTACAGTGCAGCGCTGCTCAAGGACGCTTTTCTAAAAGCGAAACGGCTGATAAAGGAGGTGTCCCCGAAAGTTGCGAGTCATCTGGACAAGTGCAACAAAGAGATGCTTGCCATGAAGAGGCAGTGTGAGAGCTTCCGCAGGGAGGAGCGGATTGACGGATTCGTGGCGGCGCTGAACCGTCTTTATGGAGCGATCGACGATTTTCTCGATGAGCATGACACTTTTCCGAACAAAAAAGAACTGCTGGAATTTTATTTTGAGGTGGCGCATTTCCTTAATATGTATGAGATCGTGGATGACCATTATGTGGTGTACAGCCAGTTGATGGAGGATGGAAATTTCATGCTAAAACTCTTCTGTGTCGATCCGTCGAGGAACCTGCAGCGGTGTATGCAGAAGGGGAGGAGTACCGTATTGTTCTCGGCGACACTGCTGCCGATCCAGTATTACAAGAGGCTTCTGGGCGGCGAGCCGACGGACTACGAAGTCTATGCGAAGTCTGCGTTTGACGAGAGTAAGAAAGCGCTGCTCATCGCAAACGACGTCACGAGCAAGTATACGAGAAGAGGTGATGAGGAATTTCAGCGCATTGCGCGTTATATTCATGAAGTGGTGACGCAGCGTCATGGCAATTATATGGTCTTTCTGCCGTCGCACCTTTTTCTGGAGCAGATTTATAATCGATTTATGGAGATGTTCTACGATGCGGACACGATGGAGTGCATCGTGCAGGGGGATTATATGAGCGAGGCGCAGCGGGAGGAATTTCTGCTGCGATTTCAGGGAAATGAAAACGGCGGTCCGGCAGGAAGTGTTGATGCCGGGATCGAGGGTGCAAAGGATTTCATATTGATCGGTTTCTGTGTGATGGGCGGGATCTTTTCGGAGGGGATCGACCTAAAACACGACAGCCTGATCGGCGCGATCATCGTGGGCACCGGCATTCCGCAGGTGGGATGTGAGAGGCAGTTTTTAAAAGAATATTTTGATGCGCATGGGGAGAACGGATTTGACTATGCCTATCGATATCCCGGAATGAACAAGGTGCTGCAGTCGGCGGGGCGCGTGATCCGCACCGCGGATGATATCGGCGTGGTGGCGCTGCTCGACGAACGCTTTCTTGAGCCGCAGTACCGCCGCATGTTTCCGCGGGAGTGGAGCCAGTACGATATTGTCAACGTATCACAGGTATCAGAGAAGGTTGAGCGGTTTTGGAATGAGTGGCTGTAGGTGTATAGCAGACACAACAAGAATTAAAAAACGTGTGTTATTTGACGGGTGGCGCAATGTTTAAAGTTATAGTGGTTTTCATATGGACAAAGTGTTATAATGGGGGAAATGTAAAGAAGATAGACGGAGGAGTACTATGAAAATAGCAGTGGCAGGTATCGGTTATGTCGGGCTTTCAAACGCGATATTGCTGGCTCAGCACAATGAGGTGACAGCAGTGGATGTCTTTCAGGAAAAGGCTGATATGATCAACAATAGAAGATCGCCGATCATTGATAAAGAGATCGAGGAATATCTGGCGACAAAGGATCTGAACTTAAAGGCGACGACGGATGGAGAGGCCGCATGCAAGGATGCGGAGTATATCATCATCGCAACACCGACCAACTATGATCCGGACAAGAATTATTTTGATACCAGCTCGATCGAAGCTGTGATCAGGCTGGTACTACAAGTAAACAAAGATGCTGTCATGATCATCAAGTCGACAGTTCCGGTCGGGTACACCAAATCCGTGCGGGAAAGGTTTGGTACGGACCACATTATTTTTTCGCCCGAGTTTTTGCGCGAGGGGAGGGCTTTGTATGACAATCTCTACCCGTCCCGCATCATCGTTGGGGAGCAGTCAAAACGGGCAGAAGTGTTTGCGGGCCTGCTCAGGGAAGGTGCGATCAAGAAGGATATCCCCACGCTGTTTACGGACACGACGGAGGCGGAGGCGATCAAACTCTTTGCCAATACGTACCTGGCACTCCGGGTAGCCTATTTTAACGAGCTTGACACATATGCGGAGATGCGCGGCCTGAACACGAAGCAGGTCATAGAGGGGGTAGGACTCGATCCCAGGATCGGAAATCATTACAATAATCCCTCCTTTGGATATGGTGGGTACTGCCTGCCTAAGGATACGAAGCAGCTGCGTGCAAACTATGAGAATGTGCCGAACAATATCATCTCGGCGATCGTGGATGCAAATAGGACGAGAAAAGACCACATCGCGGATATGATACTGGCAAAGAGACCGCAGATCGTAGGCGTGTACAGGCTCACGATGAAGACGGATTCCGACAATTTCCGCCAGTCCTCCATACAGGGCATCATGAAGCGCATCAAGGCAAAGGGTGTTGAGGTGGTCGTGTACGAGCCAAGCCTTAAGGAGGATGATTTTTTCAGGTCTAGGGTGATAAGGGATCTGCAGGAGTTTAAGAAAATATCAGATGTTATTATTGCGAACCGCCTGACAGAAGAGATTGGGGATGTGGAAGAGAAAATATATACAAGGGATATTTACGGCAGGGATTAGATTCAAGGAGATCTTTTCCCTGTCCGATTTGTGGATTGTGCATAAAAGCAGTCTTGTATTTCAGATATTTTCTCTAAATATTTTCGGACCCGAAAATTAAATCTTGCTATTTATTGTGCAGAGTGATATTATTATGTTGTCCATTGGAAACGTTACCGACATCAAAAATCCGACAATTTCTGGTTTGGTAATGATTCTGTGGACGATTCTACTATTTTGTGTGGAGAAAGGAAGATGTGTATGAGAAGATGTGGCGTATTGATGCCGGTATCCAGTTTGCCGTCAAGGTTCGGGATAGGCGGATTTTCGAGAGAAGCCTATGATTTTGTGGACTTTCTGGCAGCGTCAGGACAGGCGTTGTGGCAGATCCTGCCTCTGGGACCTACAGGGTATGGGGACTCACCGTACCAGTCTTTTTCGACTTTTGCAGGCAGTCCATATTATATCAGTCTGGACGCATTGATCGAGGAGGGGATGCTCACAGAAAATGAGTGTTCGTCTGTCGATTTTGGGAACGATACCAAGAGGGTGGACTACGAGAAAATATATCACACAAGATTCCAGCTTCTCCGCAAAGCTTTTGAGAGAGCAGATCTCAAAGAAAATCCGGAATACAAAACATTTGTTGATAAAAATGAACAGTGGTTGAAAGACTATGCGATGTATATGGCAGTCAAGGACTCCCAGGGGGGGAGGTCGTGGATCGAGTGGGACGAGGATATCCGTCTCAGGAAACCACACGCTATGGCAGCGTATGAGCAGAAGCTTGCTGACGAGATCGCTTTTTACAGTTATCAGCAGTACCTGTTCTCCAGACAGTGGATGGCGCTCAAGGGATATGCCAACAAAAAGGGGATCAGTATCGTGGGTGATATTCCGATCTATGTGGCGTTTGACAGCGCGGATACATGGGCGAATCCTGAGCTTTTCTGGCTGGACAAGGAGAATGTTCCCATCGCAGTGGCAGGGTGCCCTCCCGATGCGTTTTCTGCTACCGGGCAGCTTTGGGGCAATCCGCTATACAAGTGGGATTACCATGAGGAGACAGGTTTTGCGTGGTGGGTTCGGCGGCTTTCGCATTGTTTTGACATCTATGATATCGTGCGCATTGACCATTTCAGGGGATTTGATGAGTACTGGGCAATTCCGTACAAGGATGAGACCGCGGAGAACGGTGAGTGGAAAAAAGGACCTGGCTACAAGCTTTTTGAGGTTATGAAGAAAGCGCTTGGCAACCGCGCGGTAATTGCGGAGGATCTGGGATTTCTGACGCCGAGCGTGCTCAAACTCGTGAAGAAGACAGGCTATCCCGGAATGAAAGTTCTACAGTTCGCATTTGACTCGAGCGGGGAGAGCGACTATCTTCCGCACAATTACAATAACAATTGTGTTGTTTATACAGGAACGCATGATAATGATACCGTCAATGGGTGGATCCCTTCGCTGGACAAAAAGGATCTGGCATTTGCCAAAAGATATCTGAATGTCAGAAGGACTCCGGATCTTAGGGAGAGCCTGGTCAGGACCGCGCTCAGAAGCGTGGCGGACACAGCGATCATTCCTCTGCAGGATTACCTGGGACTCGGCGGGGAGGCGAGGGTTAACACGCCGTAGACATTAGGGGGAAACTGGGAGTGGCGCATGGAGCGTGACGCGTGCACAGAGGAGCTTTCAGCGCATATGCTGGAGCTGGCGCAGACATACGGAAGGATCGTCCGTCCTAAAAACAGAAAAAGAAAAGAAAGTAGTAATTGAATTGAGGTGATAGGGTGTTTGAGCCGACGATTAAGGACATAGCACAGATATGCGGTGTAGGTGTCAGCACTGTATCGAGAGCGATCAACAATCATCCGGATATCAATTCCGAGACAAAAGAGAAGATCATGAGCGCGATCCGGGAATACGGATATGTGCCAAATGATAGTGCGAGAAACCTCAAAAGAGTGGATGCCAAGGCGATCGCAGTGCTTGTGAAAGGTATAGCAAATCCCTTTTTTACGAGTATGATCACTGTGATCGAGCAGGAATGCAAGAAAAGACATTACTCGATGGAGCTTAGCCATATCGAGGCGGACGAGGACGAAGTCGATGTCGCACAGAAAGTGGTCAAAGAAAAACGCCTGCGTGGGATCATATTTCTGGGAGGTCTGTTCTCCCACTCGGAGGAAAAGTTAAAAAAACTCACTGTGCCGTTTGTGTTCAGCACAGCTGGATCTATTCCAGAGAATATCAGCAGGAAACAGTATTCCAGCATCAGTGTGGATGATCGCAGGGAAAGTGCGAAGATGGTGGACTACCTGATCCGGTCAGGGCATACCAAGATTGCGATCCTTGTGGCGGAAGCGCAGGATGAGAGTGTTGGAAGGCTGCGCCTGGATGGATACTGTGATGCACTGAGAGCACATGGCATTGAAATGAATCCAAGACTGATCTGTCAGACCAGGGATGAGCTGAGCCATTTCTCCATGGAGAATGGCTACCTGTCGACGAGAAAGCTGCTGGAGTGCGGGGAGGCGTTCACTGCGCTGTATGCAGTGGCGGACGCACTTGCCATCGGGGCGCTGAGGGCATTGTACGAGGCGGGGCTTCGCGTGCCAAAGGACATCTCCCTGGCGGGATATGACGGGATAGATATGGCATGTTACACCGTTCCGAGCCTGACAACGATACGTCAGCCTGTGGAGGAGATGGCAAAGGATACGACGAGACTGCTCTTTGATATCATTGCCCAAAAGACAAAACATCAGCATATTACATATGAGGCAGAACTTCTGATCAGGGAGTCCACTGCAAAAATCCCTGATTAGACCATCAGGGATTTTTATATTTTATTGATTTATTGTTTTTTTGTGATGCAAAATGGTATATAATAAAGATGGTAAAAATGGGTAAGGACAGAAGTGGGGGACTCATATGGATCAAGAAGTGTATCACAGAAGGATGAAGCGGGCTTTTGATGCGAGTACACTGACCAGCATCGAGCCGATATTGGAGGGAATGCCAGGAGGTCTTTTTATATACTACGCGGACGGCGACGAGGAGCTGTTGTACCAGAATAGCGCTGTCCTGCGGATTTTTGGCTGCGATACGGAGGAGGAGTTTCGCAGGCTTACGGGAAATACATTCAGGGGGATGGTACACCCTGACGATATTGAGGAGGTTGAGAAAAGTATCCAGAGTCAGATCGAGAACAGTATCTATGATTTTGACTATGTGGAGTATCGTATCATCCAGAAAGACGGCACGATACGGTGGATCGAGGACTATGGACACTTCATACATACAGAGACATACGGTGATATTTTTTATGTCTTTATCGATGACAGCACAGAGCGGTTGAAAAACCGTATGAGCGAACTGGAGAAAATGAACGAGGAGCTGCGCGCGATCTACGCGAGGGAAAGCCAGTACCGCAAGGCGATCTTGTACGATGCGATCTCCTTTTTTGAAGTAAATCTGACAAAGGACAAGTTTTTGTCAGCGTACATACAGATGCCGGACGGGCAGTTAAAGGATTTTTTTGAGTATGCGGGCATTCCGCGGTTTGAAAAATATTCGGACTATGTCAGATTCTGGATGAGAGACATGGACTCCATGGAGTCCGAGGAGTATGCCAGTTTTATCGATGCAAAGCGCCTGATTCAGTGCTATGACAGAGGGGAGCTGGAACAAACCTACGATGGCTGGATGACGGATTCGATGGGCAGAAGGCATTTGTATCACTATGCTTTCCTGCTCGGCAGGAATGAGTACACAGGTGATGTGATCACGATGGCGATCACAAAGGACATGACAGACCAGGTCCAAAGGCAGAACCTGTTAAAATCCGCACTGAGCCAGGCGCAGACTGCCAGCATAGCCAGAAATACCTTTCTGCAGAATATGTCGCACGATATCAGGACACCGCTCAATGCGATCATCGGTTACGCGGATCTTGCGAGGAAACACAGGACAGATGCGGCAAAGATCGACAGTTATCTGTACCAGATCCGCGCTGCCGGCGAGCAGCTGCTGGCGATCGTGAACGAGTCGTTGGAGGTCACGCGCATGGAATCCGGTAAAGTGAATCTGATGGAGAACCTTGTGGAGCTGGACGATCTGCTTGTGGAGCTGGAGCGCACGATACTGCCGCAGGTCGAGGTGAAGTCGCTCCAGTTTGCGATCGACAGATCACGTGTCCGCAACAGCGTGATCTACATGGACTTTCTCAGGATGAAAGAGATGCTCCTGCAGCTGTTGGACAATGCGGTGAAGTACACCGAACCGAACGGCAGGGTGACGCTGACCGTGCTGGAGGAGGATCTGAACCTCAATCACTACGGAAAATACCAGTTTATCGTGGAGGACAATGGAAGGGGGATCTCAGAGGAATTCAAGCAGGAATTGTTCCAGCCGTTTAAGAGGGAGAAGAATACGACGAAAAGCGGCGTGCTCGGGACCGGGCTGGGACTCAGCGTCGTAAAAAACCTCGTGGATCTGATGGAGGGCAGTGTGATGGTCGAGAGCAGGGTGGGGAAAGGCAGCAGGTTTACAGTGGATCTGCTGCTGCGGCTGCCGGAAGAACTGCCAAAGCGGGATCAGACGCGGTTTCATCTGGATGAGGAGGACTTGAAAGGCAAGCGGATCCTGCTCGTCGACGACAATGAGATCAACCGTGAGATCGCGCAGGAACTGCTGACCGGTGAGGGGTATATCGTGGAGACAGCGGATGATGGCAGTGTTGCCCTGGAGATGGTCAAAAACTCCAAACCTCAGTATTTTGATCTGATCATAATGGACATCCAGATGCCGGTCATGGACGGGCACGAGGCGACAAAAGCGATCCGGGCGCTGGACAACAGAAAGCTGGCAGGTATACCGATCATCGCACTGTCTGCAAACGCGTTTGCAGAGGATTATATGCGATCGATCGAGGCTGGGATGGACGCGCACATTCCAAAGCCGATCAGGATCGAGGAAATGCAGGAGACGATACGGAATGTGCTGGAGCGTCTGCACCGAAGATAGGAGCAAATTTATGGATTTGAGTGTGATCATACATGGACATGACGGACAGAGCCATATTGCGGGATGCCTTAGAAGTGTCACCAGATGTCCGAGGGAACACATTGACATGGAGTGCATTGTGGTGGGGGGCAGCGTCAAGGATGAGTGTGCTGCGATCGTATACAGATATGCACAGCGGGACAACCGCATAAAACTGGCTGTGCTGGAGAGCGGGGAGACATCGGATGCGCGCAACGCGGGGATCGAGGCGGCATCAGGCAGATATATATTGTTCCTGGATGCCGCAGACCGGCTGTGCGAGGATGCGTGGGATCAGATCGAGGCGGCAGTCGGTGAGGAGTATGCTGATTTTGTGGCTTTCAGCCATATCACGTCGCTTGGGAACGGAAAGCTCAAGGCGCAGATGCTTCCGATATCGGATGTGATATCGACAGACGAGAGGGAAGCGAGAAGGCTGATGTATGCGGATTCGGTGTTGGATACGTGTGTTGGAAAGCTGTTTAAGAGCAGGATCATCAGGGACAACAATATTTTATTTCGGTCGGATCTAATGTTTGAACCGGAGGTTTTTAAGGGGGATGTTCCCTCAAAGAAATCATGGGATGGGGTAGATAGTGTGTTTGTGGCAGAGTATTTCGAACACAGTGAGAGCTATCTGCTGACGAAGGCAATGATCTGGTATGCCCCACCCAGGAACAAATATGCTGTAAAACAGCACAGCATAAAGGATCGTGTAGAGTTACTCGGGATTTTGTATGATCATCATGTAAGTGCAGTGAAACGATACAATGACAGCGAACTGATGGCGTGTATGAAGATATATTTTCTAAAGAGTCTGATGGATCTGTTTGGCGAGTATGTGGAAGCGTGCTGCTACAGGAGAGACGTGGTGGATACCCTCTATGAAGGAGCCCTCGGAACCGGTTTCCTGAAAAAATTCCTAAATGAGCTGAACGAGCAGGAGATCCACTCTAAGATAAGACGGCATGAATATCGCCTGCTCAGGCAGGGAAAGGCGTCGAAGATACGGAGATATTGTGCAGTCAGAACGGGAAATGTGGCAAAGATACGAAGATATTTCAGATAGAAACGCGCTGTTTTGAAGATAGCAGAGCAGTGGATAAGGGATGGATATGATTGTAAGACAAAGAATAGTACATACGGTGAAGATGAGCGCTATTGTGTTCGGGGCAGTTTTGTTGCTGGGAGGCTGCGGAAAAAAGGCAGAGAACACGAATCTTCTTGCGGGCATGGAGCTGGTGGAGCAATACGAATTTCAGGGCGCGATCGAGAGCTTTGAAGCGGCGCTGTTAAACAATGAGGATGCAGAGCTCACCTACAGGGGCCAGGGAATCGCCTATATGGGGCTTGGTAATTATGCGGAGGCGGAGAATGCGTTTCTCAGATCAATCGAAAATGCACAAGGCAGCCCCACCGCACTCGTGTACGACACCAATTATTATTTGGCATCTGCCTACATGAAGCAGGGCAAGTACGCCGACGCGGAGAAAATTTATTCGGCGATCATCGGGTTAAAGAAAAAAGAAAAGGATGCGTATTATCTGCGGGCGTGTGCGGTCCTGCGGCAGAATCGTTATGATGAGGCAGTCTTGGATTTTGAGAGAGCGTTCGCCCTTGACTCTGACGATATCGAGCTGGTCACAGATGCCTATGTGGAGATGCAGGCAGCTGGTTTTGGCGAGCAGGGAAAAACATATATAAAGAAGTTCATGACTGAGAAGGAGAAAAGTCTTAAGGATGGTGAGAAGGGGATCATCTCTTTCTATCTGGAAGATTATGAGAGTGCGCGCAAGTATCTTGATCCGTTTGAGAAGGGAACTGACCCACAGCTTTCCCTGATCCTGGGTCAGACTTATGAAAAGCTTGGCGATATGAACAAAGCATCAGTGGTATATCAGACTTATCTGAGCGCAAATGAACCGGACGCAGCGATCTACAACAGTCTCGGGATCTGTCTGATGAACCAGGAGAGATATGCCGAGGCAGTGACTGCGTTTGAGAGCGGCATCGCAATGGGGGCTTCAGATTATCTGCAGGAGTTAAGGTTTAACATGATCGTTGCAAACGAGTACACTGGAAACTTTGAGCAGGCAAAAACGATGATGCAGGAGTACCTGCAGACCTACCCGGACGATGCCAAGGCAAAAAAGGAAAATGAATTTTTGAAGACATGCCACCAGAAATGAAACAGCACTCCCCAGGGACAACGGGGAACAGACGGATCTCAAAAAACACTAGATATTGTATTTGATAGTATGCGAACACATGATATTTAGTAGTGTTCGATTGACTTCGATTTTTCTATCTGTTATCATTTGATTAAACGCTTTAGCGGTGCGGGAATAAGATGGGACTAAAGTGTCTGTCTGACATCTATGGAGGCGCACTGTGAGGGCAAAAATGAATCAAGTGAAGGAGTATGCGAAATGTTTCAGGTTATTAAAAGGGATGGCAGTGAGGCTGAGTTTAGATCGGAAGAGCACACGTCTGAACTCCAGTCACTGACAACCATCTCG
>CAJUQU010000117.1 GCA_910588595.1 uncultured Lachnospiraceae bacterium
AATGCACTTTCACATTTTTAGGGATCTTTATGATTGGGCAGGCATTCCCCGGACTGTATCTATGGAAAAGCAAGAAGCTATATTAGGGTATATGTCTATAGAATATGCGCAGCCAGAAGAGATTGCAGAGCAGACCGGATATGTTTTGGATAGAATGAATCGCAGAAACTGGGGAGAGATGGATATTTCTGAACAGGCGGAATTTCTTTCACAGGATATGGCTGATTTATGGAAAGTGCATTGTTTTAGGGAGGGAAATACAAGAGTTACAATCACATTTGTCTGTCAATTTGCGGATGATCATGGTATGCCTATTGACAGAAAATTGTTTGAAGAAAATGCTGGTTATACTAGAATTGCTCTGGTGGCAGCCTCCGCAGTTTTTCAAGATGCAGATTTTAGAAAAATGGAGTATCTTGTTAAGATTGTAAGAGATAGTTTGGAAAGAGGACGAACCTCACAAGGAAGATGGCGAAATCCTGGGGAGGGCGAAAAGTAAATCACAAATGATACTGGCAGCTGCTTTTCAAATATTTAGCTGAACAGATGGAGAGGCTGAAACGCTCTGCAAAAGGAGCACATTATGGAGGAAAGAGAAGAGAGCGGCAGAATCAAAGTAGAATGCTCTGCTTTTAAACCGCTGTGATCAGTTTCCGTCTCTGACAGACGGGTACAATGGATAAAGTAAAACATAATATTTAAGAAAGGAAACATACAAAATGGCAAACACAGAATTTAACAGCACACGGGATTACGTGGCAAGCGAGGAGCTGCTCGCGAGTGTCAATGTGGCGATCGCGCTGCAGAAGCCGCTCCTGATCAAGGGAGAGCCGGGCACAGGGAAGACGATGCTCGCCCAGGCAGTCGCGAATTCCCTCGGCAGGAAACTGATCATATGGAACATCAAGTCCACGACAAAAGCGCAGGATGGACTGTACATGTACGACACGATCCAGAGACTTTATGACGGGCAGTTTGGCGTGGAGGGTGTCGACGATATCGCGCGGTACATCAAACTCGGAAAGCTCGGCGAAGCGTTTGAGAGCGACGAGCAGGTGATCCTGCTCATCGACGAGATCGACAAGGCGGATCTGGAATTTCCCAATGACCTGCTGTGGGAGCTCGACCAGATGGAATTTTATATCCATGAGACCAAGCGCACCGTCAAGGCAAAACACAGACCGATCGTGATCATCACGTCGAACGCCGAGAAGGAGCTTCCCGACGCCTTTTTGAGAAGGTGCATCTTCCACTACATTGATTTTCCGAACGCGGATCTGATGGAGGAGATCATCAGGACGCACTACCCCGATGTAGAAGAGAATCTCATGAAGAGTGCGATGCAGGTATTTTATGATATCCGTTCCCTGCGCGATGTGCGCAAGAAGCCGAGCACCTCGGAGCTTATCGACTGGATCAACGCGCTGCAGATCGGCGGCATCCCGGCGGACACGCTGCGGTCAAAACTCCCGTTTGTCGGCGTGGTCGTGAAAAAGGACGAGGATCTGGAGACGGTGCGGCAGGAGATCCATTGAGATTTGGCAGGGAAACTGTGAGAATGACAGTAGTGTCATAAGGACAGTGTACATGAAATGAGGGAAAAGCATGTTTTCTAAATTTTTCTACACATTGAAAGAAAAAGGGCTCGAGGTCTCATTGAGCGAGTGGCTGGACTTGCAGGAAGCGCTTGACAAGGGACTGTGCGAGAGCTCGCTGACACAGTTTTACTATGTGGCGAGGATGATACTGGTGAAGAGCGAGACAGAGTTTGACAAGTTCGACATGGCATTTGAGGAGTGTTTTAAGGGCGTGAAGACCGAGACGGAGGTCGGAAAAAATATGCTGCGGTGGCTCGACAAGTCCGATATGCTGGAGCTTGCCCACGAGGAGGCGAGGAATCACCTGAACCAGGTCGAGGATATCCAGGTGGACAAGGACGATGTGGAGGAGAAGTTCAAACAGCGTCTGAAAGACCAGAATGAGGAACACAACGGCGGAAGCTTCTGGATCGGAACGATGGGAAAGACCTCTTTTGGAAATATGGGCGGAAATGTGGGCGGTGTGCGCGTCGGCGGCCAGACGGGCTACCAGTCGGCATTTTCCGTCGTGGGTGCGCGCAAGTACCGGGATTTCAGGGACGACAAGGTGATCGACAACCGCCAGTTCCAGATGGCGCTGCGGCGGCTGCGCCAGTTTTCCACAAAGCTCGATATCCCCAAGTCGGAGCTTGACATCGACGAGACGATCGACAAGACCTGCAACAACGGCGGGTATCTCCAGATCGAGATGATGAAGCCGCGCAAAAATGCGGTGAAGCTCCTGCTTTTGATGGATTCCGGCGGAACGATGATCCCGTATACGAGTCTGATGAACGATCTGTTCCAGTCCGTGAACAAGTCCAACCACTATAAGGATGTGAAAGTCTACTATTTTCACAACTGCATCTATTCCAAGCTGTATAAGACACCGGAGTGCGAGAACGGCGACTGGATCGATACCGAGTGGATGTTCCGCAATGTGGGCAGCGACTACAAGGTGATCATTGTCGGCGACGCGGCGATGGCGCCGGAGGAGCTGTACTCAAACACAGGTAACTACAGGGGGCCAAACGGCGGGCTGTCCGGTTTTGAGTGGCTGCAGCTGATGAAACGGCACTACAAAAAGATCGTGTGGATGAATCCTAAGATGGCACCGGGCCGCGCGCCGTGGCGTGAGGCGGAGACTGCGGTGAAAGAGATATTTCCTATGTACAAGCTCACGGTAAAAGGCTTGAACGAGGCGATGGTCAAACTGATGGCAAATAAATGATCGGACGGATCAACGAGTAAAAGGGAAATGAAGTACGGGGAGAGGGCGAAGATATGGAAAAGAAGGCACCTGAGAAAAAGGTACATCTGCGGGAGGGTGATGTATTTTATGTCTACGACAAGAGGATCAACAAATGTGTCAGGGAGGACTGTGAGGGGATCGTCAAATACGGTCTGACACTCCAGGTAAACATGCAGAACGGCGACACACTCAATACGTATGAATGCAATAAATGCCACATGAAGTACACGGCATATCCCAATTATGTGCGTCTGACAGAGACAAAGCAGCTGGTTATATACAATCAGGAAGCGGTGGATGCCTGTGACAGAAAGCGCGCTGCAGATGCCGCAAAGCAGGCGGCGCGCGAGAAAAAGAAAAGGGCGCTTGCGGGGAAAGCCGGCAGTGCACGCAAGGAGGGCGGCACACGCGGCGCTGCGCGCAAGGCGAAGGGCGGCACAGACACGGATGGCAGGGCGCGCAATGGGAAAGCGCATCCGCAGACAGGGTATCGCAAAAAATAGAATAGAGAACAGGATAAAGAATCATAACCGGAAAAAGGATCGTTATGGTTCTTTTTTTGTGCAGGAATGCATAGGTTTAAGTAGATCATCTAAATTCACTGGCAAGTACGCAGATGCACAGACTTGCAGGCAGGGTTAGACAACGCTAATCAATTATCAAAGAACAGGAAAGGGGAATACCATGAGCCAGCTTGATGCAAATCAGGAATTTAATCTATACAGGGATATCAGCCAGCGCACTGGCGGGGAGATCTATGTAGGAGTGGTGGGACCGGTTCGGACGGGAAAATCCACTTTTATAAAGCGCTTTATGGATCTGATGGTGCTGCCGCAGATCGAGAATGAGCACGAGAGGACACGCACACAGGACGAACTGCCGCAGAGCAGCGGCGGACGCACGATCACGACGACAGAGCCCAAGTTTATCCCGAAGGAGGCAGCCCAGATCGAGATCAGCGACGGTATCAATGTCAAGGTGCGGCTGATCGACTGTGTGGGGTATATGGTCGACGGCGCCGCGGGGCACATGGAGGAGGACGTGGAACGCATGGTAAAGACACCGTGGTCCAGGGAGGAGATACCGTTCACGCAGGCGGCGGAGATCGGCACGCGGAAAGTGATCCAGGATCACTCGACGATCGGCATCGTAGTCACCACGGATGGGAGCTTCGGCGAGATACCGCGGAGTGCCTACAAGCCTGCGGAGGAGCAGACCATCACGGAGCTCAAGGAACTCGGAAAGCCGTTTGTGGTGCTAGTCAACACGACCAAACCGTATTCCGACGAGGCAAAAAATATCGCTGCGGAGTTGGAAAAGAAACATGAGATCAAGGCGATCCCCGTCAACATCGAACAGCTCCGGCGCGATGACATCACGATGATACTAGAGCAGATCATGTACGAGTTTCCGGTGTCCGTGATCGAGTTCTACACGCCCAAGTGGATGGATATCATGGAGATCGACAATCCCATGAAAAAAGAAGTGATCGAGAAGCTGCACGTCATCATGGATAAGGTCAGGACGGTGCGCGACCTGGTGGAGAAGGATTTCAGCCAGCTGCTTGAGAAGGACAGTGAGTATATCAGGCGCTGTAAGTACGACCAGGTGAACATCGCAGACGGTTCCGCCGCCTTCTTGCTCGAGGGGGACACGAAATATTACTACGAGCTGCTGAGCTCCATGACAGGGGAAAACATATCGGGCGAGTACCAGCTGATGCAGCTGCTGTCAAGCCTGGCTGACATGAAGCGCGAGTACAAGAAAGTGCTCAATGCACTCGAGAGCGTTCGCCAGAAAGGGTACGGTGTCGTCACACCGGAGCGCGACGAGATCATGCTGGATAATCCGACACTGATCAAGCACGGCAACAAATACGGTGTGAAGATCAAGGCGCAGAGCCCTTCGATCCACATGATCAAGGCAAATATCGAGACTGAGATCGCGCCGATCGTCGGTACGCAGCAGCAGGCGCAGGATCTGATCGGATATATCTCGGACGCGGAGACCTCCAAGGAGGGCATCTGGGAGACGAACATCTTTGGCAAGACCGTGGAGCAGCTGGTCAATGACGGCATCACGAGCAAAGTCTCCATGATCGGTGAGGAGAGCCAGATCAAACTGCAGGATACCATGCAGAAGATCGTCAACGACTCCAACGGGGGGATGGTCTGCATCATTATTTAGGATCTGTATTCAGGTATTGAGGGATGAGCGATGCGGATCTGATCCAGAATATGAAAAACAGGTTGACATGTGTGACTTATCAATGCTGTAGTTGCAGCACAGGAGAGGTTGCATGTGTCAGCCTTTTTGCGTGGGATCCAGCAACCTATTTGCACACAAAATGCTAAAGTGCAAGCTTTTTGGCGCACGTTTTTCACTACTTTTATTGACGAGTGAACAGTAATGTGGGAGTTACTGTTCACACAGGACTTAGCATTTACTGCTAAGTCCGTACGAAAACGTTCATCCAACAAGCAAAAATCCATTTGCGAAGCAAATTTTGCATGGATTTTTGCCTGTTACTGGAACGGAGCGAACAGTAACATATGGGATCAAACAGTAGATGAGCTGGTTTATAAACTTCTTTCATTTATGATAATGATATGCTATAATGTAGACAGCACAGCAGTGTTTTCGAAAAGCTGGATCAACGATGGACAGATAAGTCCATTGTCATAAAGGGAGTATAAGTATGGAGAACAGGGAACTGATTCGTCTGGCACTGGAGGCGAGAGAGATGGCGTATGTGCCATATTCAAAATATATGGTCGGTGCGGCGCTTCTGACAAAGCGGGGAAGTGTGTACAAGGGATGCAATATCGAAAATGCAGCCTACACGCCGACCAACTGCGCGGAGCGGACAGCGTTTTTCAAGGCGGTGAGCGAGGGAGAACGCGAGTTTGAAGCGATCGCGATTGTCGGCGGCTATCAGGGGGCGCCGACAAGCTATGCATATCCTTGCGGTGTGTGCAGGCAGGTTATGATGGAGTTCTGTGATCCGGCAGGATTTCGGATCATCACAGCGGTCTCGGAGGAACAGTATGTGGAGCGGACGCTCGCAGAGCTGTTCCCCGAGGGATTTGGACCGGATAATTTGTGATCAGGGTGAAAGCCTCCAAGTTCAAGAGGATTTGGGGGTTTTTACAATTTGTGCAGTAGGCAGATTGGAGGAAACTATGGAGATCGCAGTACTTTTTGCAATATTGGTGGCAGTTTTTCTGTATGTGATGATCAGGGGGGCAGTGGAGGAGAAGAGCCGCAGGAAAAGATACCGCAGGCAGCTCAAAGAGCTCTACGGCAGCTTTCCGGACAGAACCTACAGCCCGGAGGAGCTTGACCGGATAGCGCGCTACTACTGGCATACGTGTGAGAAAGACTGCGGCGCCGAAAATGATATCGACGGGATCACCTGGAATGACCTGGCAATGGACAATGTTTTTGCGCGCATGAATTTCACACAGTCCTCGTCGGGTGAGGAGTATCTGTATGCGATGCTGCGGCGCCCTGTGACTGACGACAGAGACGGCAGACAGGAAAAGATGGAGGCGCACATCCGCTATATGATGACGAGCGAGAAGGAGCGGCTTGATACGATGATGTCCCTCAGAGATCTGGGGCGCACAGGTAAGTACGCGCTCTCTGACTATCTCGATTACCTTGATGAGCTTGGCGTGCGCGGCAACAGTATGCACTATGGCTGCATCCTGCTGCTCCTGGTGGCGGTCGCGGTGATCTTCGTGCGGGCGTCGCTGGGAGTGCCTCTGCTGATCGCGGCAGCGTGCTTCAACATTGTGACATATATGAAAGAGAAAGGGATCGCAGCCCCTTATGTGACGACATTTTCCTATATCATGCGCATGATCCACTGCGCTGACGACATCATAAAGCATCACTATGGTCCCGAGATGGAGGATTATGTTTCGACCTTAAGATCAGAGAGGGGAAGCTTTCGGGATTTCGAGAAAAATTCGGGGATGGTGCTGAAAATGAACGCCTCGACCGGAAACATCGATGAACTGTTGTTTGATTATATCAAAATGCTGACACACATCGACCTGATCCGCTTTAATAAGATGCTCCATATTGTCCATGAGAACAAGCGTGAGATCATCGGGCTTGCCGAAGATATCGGTTATATTGATGCGGTGATCTCCATAGGATATTTTAGGGCGGCGCTGCCATATTATACGACGCCTGTGCTCAGGACCGGGTGCGACAGTCCGTTTGCGATCAGCGAGGGATTTCATCCGTGCATTGACAGCCCGGTCGCAAACAGCTTTTCACAGCGCAGAGGTATGATCATCACCGGTTCCAATGCGTCGGGCAAGTCCACCTTTTTGAAAATGACTGCGATCAACGCGATCCTGGCGCAGACGATACACACCTGCGCGGCAAAAATGTACAAGGGCAATTATTACAGGATCTATTCCTCCATGTCACTGCGGGATGATCTCGGCAGCGGTGAGAGCTACTATATCGTGGAGATCAAGGCGCTCAAGCGCATCGTGGACGCGGCGGGCACGGGGGATAACACGCCGCTTTTGTGCTTTGTGGACGAAGTGCTCAGAGGTACGAATACGGTGGAGCGCATCGCCGCGTCGACACAGATCCTGGAGCGGCTGTCACAGCAGGGGATCCGCTGTTTTGCGGCGACGCACGACATAGAGCTAACACATCTGCTGGAGCGGTATTATGACAATTATCATTTTGAGGAAGAGGTCAGAAACGACGATGTGCTCTTCTCGTACAGACTTCTCGAGGGAAGGGCACACACCAGGAATGCGATCAAGCTTCTGGAGATCATAGGGTTTTCTAAGGAGATCATCAGAAGGGCGGACGACATGGCAAGGGCGTTCCTTGCGGATGGCGAATGGTCTGCCGAGTAAGCGAAACTGTTTGTGGAGGGGGACATGAAAACAGTATTGTCAAAATATCTAAGACCGTACTACGGACGTATGCTGCTGGGGTTTGTCATCAAGTTTATCGGGACGATCATGGATCTGTGCCTGCCCTGGATACTGGCGTATATGATCGACACAGTGATCCCGCAGGGGAGGCGGAATGACATTTTTGTGTGGGGATTTGTGATGCTAGTCTGCTCGGTGCTCGCGCTCACGTTCAACGTGGTCGCAAACCGCATGGCATCCAAGGTGGCAAGAGATACGACGGAGACGATACGCCGCGATTTGTTTGTGAAGATCATGTGGCTCTCCAATGCGAAGACGGACGAATTCACGAAGCCGTCCCTGATCTCGAGACTCACAACAGACACCTACAATATCCAGCAGATGCTGGGGAGAGTGCAGCGCCTTGGCGTCCGCGCCCCGATCCTGGTGATCGGCGGCATACTCGTGACACTGACACTCGATCCGGTGCTGACGCTCGTGATGGTCTCCGTGATGCCGGTCACGGCGTTTGTCACGTACTATTTTTCCAGAAAAAGTATCCCCATGTACAATGCGCTGCAGAGGGCTGTCGACCAGTTTGTGCGCCTGCTGCGGGAGGATATCGCAGGGATCCGTGTGATCAAAGCGCTCTCCAAGACGGACTGCGAGGAACAGAAATATGATGACCTGAACAAAAAGGTGGTCACGCTGGAGCGGCGGGCGGATGTCACGATGGCGGTCGTCAATCCTGCCACGAACCTTTTTCTGAACCTCGGGCTGGTGTTTGTCGTGATCGTCGGTGCGTACAGGGTGGATCAGGGCACCTCCGAGGTCGGCAAGATCCTGGCATTTCTCACCTATTTTACGATCATATTAAATGCCATGATCAATATTTCCAAGATGTTTGTCATCATTTCGAGGGCAGTGGCGTCGGCGGACCGTATCATGGAGGTCATCGATGTGCCGGATAGGATGGATCCGGATAAGATAAGTCTGGATAAGATAAATCAGGATCAGGTGCAGTCTGTGCACGGCGAACAGCCCGCGGAAGAGGAGGCATATATCTGCTTTGAGCATGTGACATTCTCCTATCGGTCTGCGGAGGCAGAGCCCAATCTGGCGGACATCAGCTTCTCGCTGAAAAAGGGTGAGACGCTCGGGATCATCGGCGCGACAGGCTCAGGGAAGAGCACGCTCGCCGCGCTGCTGATGCGTTTTTATGAGACTGATCGGGGAAATATCTATATAGAGGGTGAAGATATCCGTTCCATGGAGGCTGGCAGGCTCAGGGAACGGTTTGGCGTCGTCTTTCAGAACGATACGATCTTTGAGGATTCCATCGCGGGGAATGTCCGTATGGGACGGACACTGTCAGATGCGGATGTCAGAAAGGCGATCGAATATGCGCGGGCGAAAGAGTTTGTCGAGGAAGCAGGGCGGGGATATGATGACCACATCAATATCCGCGGAGCCAATCTGAGCGGCGGGCAGAAGCAGCGCATACTGATCGCGAGGGCACTGGCGGCAAAGCCGGATATCCTGATCCTGGACGATTCCTCGAGCGCGCTGGACTACAAGACGGACGCTGCCCTGCGCCGTGAGCTGGCAGCGCATTTTGCGGACACGACGAAGCTGATCATCGCACAGCGCGTCAGCTCGATACTGCATGCGGATCACATCATGGTGCTCGAGGACGGGAAAATGATCGGGTACGGCACGCACGAGGAGCTTTTGGAGCACTGCGAGGTGTACCGGGAGATCCGCGACTCACAGATGTAGATCGATTTAGACTGGTTGGAGGTAGGTTATGGCGGAAGGGCAGAAAAAGTACGAGAAACCAAAGAACCGCAAAAAGACGGTACTGCGGCTTGGCAGCTATATGATACAGTACAAATATCTGGTGCTGTTGGCGCTTGGCTTGACATTGGGAAGCAATCTGCTGGCGCTGGTGGGACCGATGCTCTCGGGCTACGCGATCGATGCCATAGAGCCGGGCGCCGGAAAGGTAGACTTTGCGCGTGTGTTTTACTATGCAGGACTGATGGTGGTTTTTTATGTTGTTTCGTCCGTGCTGTCTTACATATTATCCGTCCTGATGATCCAGATCAGCCGCAAGGTCGTGTATCAGATGCGCAAGGATGTATTCAATCGTCTGATGGAGCTGCCGGTCGGGTATTTTGACACGCACCAGACAGGAGATATCATCAGCCGCATTTCATATGATATTGACACGGTAAACACCTCGCTTGCAAACGATATAATTCAGATCTTTACAACCCTGATCACGGTTGTCGGCGCGTTTTTCATGATGATCGTCATCTCGCCCAAGCTGGTGCTGATCTTTGCCTTTACAGTGCCGTTGTCGATCGCGCTGACCAGATTCATCACGGGAAAGACGCGCCCTCTGTTTCGCATGCGGTCGCGCAGATTGGGCGAATTAAACGGTTTCGTGGAGGAGATGATCTCAGGGCAGAAGACGTTGAAAGCATATCATCAGGAGGAAAACACGATCGGCAGGTTTGACGGCAAAAACGGGGAGGCGGTGGAGGCTTATTACAGGGCAGAGTATTATGGAAGCGTTGTCGGCCCTGCGGTGAATTTTGTCAACAACCTCTCCCTCGCGCTGGTGAGCATGTTCGGGGCGCTGCTCTTTCTGAACGGGCAGATGCGCATTGGCAGTATTTCTTCGTTTATCCTGTATTCCAGGAAATTCTCCGGACCGATCAACGAGGCGGCAAATATCATGAGCGAGCTGCAGTCTGCGCTCGCCGCTGCAGAGCGCGTATTCCATATGATCGACGAGCCGGCGGAGAGATCGGAAGAGCGTCGTGTAGGGAA
>CAJUQU010000118.1 GCA_910588595.1 uncultured Lachnospiraceae bacterium
GATTCGTGATCACCACATCCGCCTTGGGCACGTCCTGCATCATACGTCTCTGTGATGCCTCGCGCATCTTGGCTCGGATCTTTCCCTTGATCTGTGGATCACCTTCTGCATTCTTGTACTCATCTTTGACTTCCTGTTTTGTCATCTTGATATCGTTATTGAACTTGCGGCGCTGATAAAATAAGTCCGCAAACGCTACGATCATAAATACCAGTGAGATCTTGAGTCCCATATTGATCACGACATTGCCGATCACTTCAATCGCCTGATTCAGAGGCATACCGTAAAACTGGACCAGATACACCCAGTCATCTTTTACAGTCGAGTACACGATCGCCATTATCAAAATAACCTTTGCGATCGATTTCAAAAGTTCGATGATCTTTTCCTTGGAAAACAGCCTCTTTGCACCCGATATCGGATTCAGTTTGCTGAATTTGGGTTTCAGGGGTTTTGTGGAGATCTGAAACTTAAACTGCAGCATATTGATGCCAACCGCAATGACGATCCCAACAACAAAAAAAGGAAGCAGCTGTTTTAGCAGTTCCAGGTACACACTGTTGATCAGTACCTTATAGTCCTCCTTTACAATGCGTCCGTTCCAGTAAGTCGTGTACGCCGGCATCTTCTCATAGATCCTGCCGAAGAGCTGCATAAAGTTCTCACCCATATGGCCGACCCAGAACTTCAATATCAAAAAGAGCGCGATCAGCTCCACACCACTCGAAAGCTCTTTGCTTTTGGGAACCTTACCATCTTTCCGTGTATCGGCCTTTTTCTTGGCTGTAGGCTCCTCCGTCTTCTCACCGCCCGGTCCTTCCTGGGCAAAAAACTGCAGATCATACTTTAATATCACATCATGCCCTCCACCATTGAGACAATCATCAGCTGTATCTGTGTCGTGATAAAGTTGCAGACATCAGGAAGCAGCGAGATCGTTACCATGATCACACTAAGCCCAGCCAGCAGTTTGAGCTGGATGCCGACAGAAAACATATTCATCTGCGGCGCAAGCTTTGCCAACAGTCCCAGAACAATGTTCATCAGTGTGATACTGGCAAAAACCGGTAAACACACCCTGAATCCAATAATGATATAATCACTTAAAAATGTGATAAGAGACTCCAGCAGTTTGTTGGTATCGATATAGACCCCGCTGACAGGAATCAGTATAAAAGTCTCCATCAACGCCTTGAGCAGATACCTGTGAAGCCCTGTTGTATACAAGATCAACATCACGCCATACTGTATCAAAGCTCCCGTTATGGAAGCCTGCTCATTCGTGGTAGGATCAAACACATTCGCCATGGAAAGTCCCACCTCCATGTCTATGATCCTGCCCGCAAATAAAACAATGGAAGTACACATCTGGGCTGCCAATCCAATCAACAGACCCACCGACACTTCCTTCAACACAACCGTGGCAAATCCAAGTATAGTATTGTATTCCGGATAAACATGTTCCGGACCAAAATGATACATAATATAAGCGATAAACACGCTCAATGCGATCTTGACGTTAATTGGCACACCTTTAGTACTAAAGAAGGGAGCCACAAAAATAAAACTCGCGATCCGCACAAACACGAACAGAAAATACTCCAGTTCAGACATGGAAATAGATAAATTCACCATACTGTGCAGTCCTCTCCCCTCTATCTAATATACAGAGAAAAATTCTGCCATAAGTCTGTCATGTACGTCGTCATGTTATTTAACATCCAGTCGCCTAAAAGCATGAGACAGAGAAACATACCTACGATCTTAGGCACAAAGGTAAGTGTCTGTTCCTGAATGGAGGTGACTGTCTGAAAAATACTGATGGCAAGTCCGATCACCAACGAAACGATCAACGGGGGCGCTGCTGTCTTTAGCACGACAAACAATCCTTCCTTCATGACATCTGTAACCAATTCTGTTGACATTCTGTTCCCATCCCCCTTTTCAAAATCCTCTATATCTTATCAGTAAAAACTATTCACCAGATTCACGATCACCAGATTCCAGCCATCCGCCAGCACAAACAGCAGTATCTTAAACGGCATGGAGATCGTTGTGGGCGGCAGCATCATCATACCCATACTCATCAAGACGGACGCCACAACCATATCGATTACAATAAACGGCACATAGATCATAAAACCAAGGATAAAGGCCGTGCGGAGTTCACTGACAATAAAGGACGGAATCAAAACCGTTGTCGGCACCTGTGCCTCTGTCTGACCGTCCCACGCCACGTTTGACATCTGCATAAAAACAGCGATATCATCCCTCTGCGTCTGCTCAAACATAAAATGCCTCATGGGATCCGCCGCGATCTGGATCGCCTCCTCGAATCCGATCTCTCCCGCGTCATAAGGCACGACCGCCTCTGTATAGACCCTGCCCACCACTGGCTGCATGATATAGAAGGTGAGAAACAAAGAAATAGCAATCAACACCTGATTCGGAGGTGCTGACTGTGTATTTAATGCCTGTCTCGTAAAATGCAGTACGATCAATATTCTGGTGAACGATGTAAGCGTTACCAAAAGAATCGGCAATACGGCGATCGCTGTCAATAACAGCAATATTCTCAAATTTCCATTGAGTTCCCCGTTTCCTCCATCATACTTAAAGATTAGTTGATTGGCAATATTTAACTCCTCGAGATCTTCACCTGTCTGGGCAGTACCAGGTTCGTTTATGTTTGTCCGGTTCTCATTTTCCTCCTGACGGTTGTCCAAAATCTGCTCTGCGGCAGCTCCGTCATCCTCACTCGTCGCATTGACTACAGCGATATCCGCCAGAAATATCACCACCACCATACAAAGCATATATATGATTTTCCGAAGCTCCTGACTAATGTTATATTCTTTGCTCTTATTCTTCATATCAAATTATCCTTATGCCTCACACAATTGTTTGTCAACCTACACTCATACAGGAGAGGACCACAACAGCTTCTCTTGACGATCTCATTGCTGTTTTTTGAGTTTCTCGAATATTTCCTTGAAATTGATACTCGCTGTCGGTCTCGTTTCTTCTCCGTCAGATGCCATGATATCTTCCTCTGCCAACTCTCCCAGCAGGGTAACTGTATCTTTACAGACTATGTAAGAATAATATTTCTTGCCAATCCTCACAACCTGTATATATTTGGTTGGCGCTATCTTAAAAATCTCCAGTACCTCCACATTAGAACCTGCAAGTCTCCCTCTCTGAAGACCTGCAGTGAGCTTTGTGGCAAAATATGTAAGTGCCAAGACAAATATGAATATCAATGTGACGGTCAACAACTGTCCAATGGAGTCAAACCTTTTTGATGTCGATGATAAAAGCATACTCCCTAGCCTACAACTTTCTTGACAGCCTCCAGAACGCGCTCTGCCTGGAACGGCTTCACGATAAAGTCCTTTGCTCCGGACTGAATCGCCTCAATAACCATCGCCTGCTGCCCCATTGCAGAACACATGATCACATTCGCTCCCGGATCGATCGCCTTGATCGCCTTGAGCGCCTGAATTCCATCCATCTCAGGCATCGTGATATCAAGAAGTGTCAGATCCGGCGATGCCTCTTTATACTTGTCAACTGCAATCTTTCCATTCTCAGCTTCAGCTGCGATCTCATAACCATTTTTCGTCAGTATATCCTTAATCATCATTCTCATGAAAGCAGCATCGTCTACGATCAGTATTCTCTTCCCCATAATCAATCTTGTCCTTTCTACATTCAAAACATTATTTGAAATAATATTCTTTTATTAAATTATTTTATTATTTCCATAATTCTCACGCCAAAGCTCTCCTCGATGACTACAACCTCACCTTTTGCAACAAACTTGCCGTTCACAAGTACGTCAATCGGTTCGCCCGCAATCTTATCAAGCTCTATAATAGTACCTGGGGCAAACTCCAGAATATCTGAAATAGATTTGCTGGTTCTTCCCAACTCTACTGTTACCTCGAGTGGAACATCCCTGATCAGACCGATACTCTCTGCGCTTACCATCTCACCCTGTCCCGGGGCAAAATTCTGGAACTGTGCAGGCTGTATGCTTACATTTGGCATACCATATCCCATAGGCATTCCCATCTGCGGCATTCCGTATCCACCTTGAGGCATTCCCATCTGCGGCGGCATTCCGTATCCGCCCTGCGGCATTCCCATATCCATCCCCCCCTGTGGCTGCATTGCCGGCATTGGTGCCGGTGCCGGACTTGGAGCTGCGGGAGCTGGTGCTGGTGCCGGCGCTGGACTTGGAGCTGGCTCGGATGTCCCGCCCATCTGCTGCGCCATAAAGGTCTCATAGACGGATTTTGCAAAATCAAGCGGATACAACTGCATCAGTGTGGAGTCCACCAAATCATCGATCTGCAATCTGAACGAAACCTTGACAAATGTGTCTTCGAGGAACGGTGAAAGCTCTCCCGGATCTTTGGAATGAAGATCTACGAGGCTTGACTCTGGCGGACTGATATCGATCGTCTTGCCGAGCATGGAAGAAAGTGATGTCGACGATGACCCCATCATCTGATTCATAGCCTCAGAGATGGCACTCAAATGCAGTTCGCTGAGTTCTCCGTCCACATTTGTGCCGTCGCCGCCCATCATCAGATCAGTAATCACCTTGACATCATGTTCTTTTAATACCAGAATGTTGGTACCATTCAATCCGACAGTGTATTTGATCTGGATAAATACGCACGGTCTTTCATAAGCATCCAACACATCCTGCCAATTGCACATCTCCACAACGGGTGTTGTAATATTTACCTTCTTATTAACAAGTGAAAAAAGTGTCGTGGCAGAAGTACCCATACTGATATTGGCAACCTCTCCTATCGCATCTTTTTCTATGTCGGTGAGCTCCGCCCCGTCCTGACTCCCCCCTGTAGCTGTAGCCGTATCTGCTGCTCCGGAATCCGCTGACAAATCTACACCATTCAACAATGCATTGATTTCATCCTGAGATAACATACCATCCATTGTCTTATTCCTCCTCCCTCACTACTGATGTTACCCTTACTGCATATGCCTCTTTGCTTGCGCCCGGCACAGCACTAAATTTCCTGATATCCCCCACATATACATCAAGTTCATCATCAACTTTGGAATCAAGCCGTATGATATCTCCCACCTGTATATTCACAAAATCATTAACTGTTATGACACTCTTTCCCAGAACTGCCTTAACAGGAACATCCACTCTGCGTATCATTGACTCGATGAACTGCTCATAATCCTCGTCATCCATTTTCTGTAAGCTTGAATACCAGAACTTCGTGTTCAATCGATCCATAACGCTTTCCATCGTAAAAAACGGAAGACACACGTTCATCAAACCTTCCACATCACCGATCTTGACATTCATAGTCACAAGCGCCACCATGTCATTCGGTGATATGATCTGAGCAAACTGCGGGTTCGTCTCTATCCTTTCGAGATATGGATTAACCTCCGCAACATTTTTCCACGGTTCTCTGAGAAGCTGCATACAGATGACCATGATCCGCTCAATTATGCTCATCTCTATTTCCGTAAAATCTCTTGTCTTATCAAGCGCTTCTCCCCTGCCTCCAAGCATTCGGTCTATGATCGCATATCCCAGTCCGCTCGTCAATTCCATGATGATCGTACCTGGCATTGGTGAAAAATTGACGACCGTAAGCAATACCGGGTTGGACAGGGCATTGGAAAATTCCGCAAAGGTTACAGTCTCGGAACTCGCTACACTCACCTGCACATTTTTTCTAAGATATACAGGGAGGTTTGTTGATAACAATCTTCCATAATGATCAAAAATCATGTTTAAAGTTCTTAAATGCTCTTTCGAGAATTTCGCAGGCCGGCTAAAGTCATAATTCTTGGCTTGTCGCTCGTCCTTCTCCTGCATATCCTCCACATCGAGTTCACCGGAGCTTAAAGCTGCCAGCAAACTGTCTATTTCGCTTTGTGATAATACATCTCCCATGTAGTCAATCACCCCCTACATATTCATCGTCTTACTAATCCCATACTCCCCTGTTCTTCCTCTGCCTTGCCGAGTCCTGTGTTGTCTCTCTCATCAATTGTACAGGAAGTTGTATGACACACTGTATATAAATGTCGAATCAAAACGCTCCTGGAGTTTAGCAAGGATCTCTGCCTTGATCTCCTCAGAGTTGCTTCTCGCTTCGTCCACTGTATAATTTCCCATGACTGCGAACACGATATCCTTGATGATCCCATCCATACTAGCCATTGTCTCAGAATAACTCTTATAATCCTCGTTCTTGGTATCCAGGGACAATGACACACTGCCTACCGCATAGTGGTCTCCCCCATCCTCACCCTTCTTCAAAGGAATGGTCAGTTCTCCCTCAACATTGTGAACAGCTGTGTCAGCCATGGATACAGTCTGCGCATGTCCTGCCTGCGGTAGCCCGTTGATCTCAATCCCGACAAGCGATGAGATGTCAGCGACAAGCGCTGCTGTCTTCTTGGATGCACTCGACACACTCACCATCATGATCGCCGACAGCACAATGTTGACAACCAGTAAAGCCAGAATAATAATTGACAACAGATTTCGTTTCATTTTCATTTTCCCCTTTCATTAACGTGCACTTAACACATTGTATATTTTGATCTCTACCCTTCTGTTCTTTGCCCTTCCCTCGGGTGTCGAATTGTCTGCGATCGGCATATACTCCCCTCTGCCGGAATGCTTCACGATCCCCGGATCAAGCGACGCATTTTCTTTCAGGTAATCAAAAACTGCCAATGCTCTGTAACTGCTGAGCACATCATTATTCTCGTATCTGCCTCCGTTCAAAGGCACAGAATCCGTATGCCCCTCGATCTCGATCTCCGAGTCTGCATACTTCGTGAGCAGCACGCCGATCTTGTTCAACACCGGGACAGCATCCGACTTAATGTCCGCCCTTCCCGAATCAAACAGAAACGCGCCATTCAATGTAAGCGTGACATAATCCGCATTGAAATCCACATCAACCTGATCTGTCATCATATTCTCTGCGAGTGCCTCCTCGATCTTCTCCGCAAGCTCCTCCGAGAGTTTCATCTTCTCCTCCTCGAGTTCTGCGATCGCACTGCGCAGCGAGTCGACCTCTTCCTGTGACATTTCAAGCTGTTCAGCCGCCTCCTGCAGTCTGTCCTCCGCAGCTCCACCCGGCTTGGTCGGATCCTCAACTGTCGTATCCGCTTCCGCGGTCTTACCACTTGAATTTATGTACTCGTCAAGCATGTTCAGCTGACTGACACCATTGCTCACCAAGATGCCGTCACCGACCGCCTTTGAACCAGCCCTAAAGATGCTTATGGTTGACTGAAAAGATTTCGCAACCTCCTCGAATTTCGCCGCATCAACCTCTGACATTGAGAACAAAAGCACAAAGAAACACATCAGCAAAGTCATCATATCAGAAAAGGTACTCATCCAGGGCGCCGGAGTTCCAGGTGGGAGCTTAAACTCTTCCTTCTTTTTTGCCATCAGGCCTCACCTCCAGCTCCGCTTTCTTCCTGTGAAGGTCTCTCCTTAGGCGACAGGAACGATTTCAGCTTCTCTTCAATAACTCGTGGATTTTCACCTGCCTGTATGGAAAGCAGACCCTCTATCATGATCTCTTTTGCCTGCATCTCCACATCATTGTTCGCCTGCAGCTTGCCCGATGTCGGTGTACAGATCCAGTTCGCAAGCATTGATCCATAAAATGTCGTGATCAGCGCAACACCCATCTTAGGACCGATCGACGTCGGATCTGACATGTTATTTAACATACAAATCAGGCCAACCAGTGTACCGATCATACCCCATGCAGGTCCCATGGCACCCAGATTGTCCCAAAATCCCGATCTCAATTTATGCCGACTGTCAATACTGTTCATCTCCGTCTCAAGGATTCCTCTTACCAACTCCGGATCTGTACCATCAACAATCAGCATGATCCCTTTTTTCATAAATTCATCCTCAAGATTTCCCGCTGCTTCTTCCAAAGAGAGAAGACCTTCTTTTCTGGCAACATTGGATAATTCAATAATCTTCGCGATCATCTCTGGGACATTGACATTGACCGGCTTAAAGATCAGCGCGATACTTTTGAGTCCGCCGACAAAGTTCGACATGCTCACGGACATCATCGTCGCGAAGACCGCCCCGCCAAAAGTAATCAGTGCTGACGGCATATTCAGGAAATACCAGATACCACTCATACCTCCTGCCGAGTCAATCATACCATACAAAACCAGGCCAAAGCATACGATCATTCCCACTAAAGACGCTATATCCACTTCTACACACCCCTTTTTTCGTTATGTTTCAATCGTTCAAAAGGCACAAAACTATCCTGCATGCCTTTTTCTCCATATGTATATCATACTGTAAGGTTACATAAATTGCAACAATTTTCTGAAAATTTTCTCAAATTTTCTCAATTTGCTACATGCTGTAAACCAATTACATGGTCCTCTTTCCGCTTCCTCTATAATTTCTATGAAGTTTCCACGTTTAGAATTCCTTTAAAATATTCCTGCCTTGCTGATCTTACCAAACTCTTTACTTCGTACCTGCTTTCTTTGACAATGATCTTTTTGCCGTCAGTTAACGTAATAACTGTATCCGGAGTCTCCTCGACTGTCTCGATCAGACTTGTGTTGATCAATAGTTTGGTCCCATTGATCTTTGTCACCTCAATCATGCTGTGTCTGCTCCTCCTTTCCCGCAAACGTAATGTGTTTTCCATGCCGGCTCCCAAATTCTTCCAGCTTATTCTGATATGTTTGGATCTTGTCTGTCTGCCCTGTCTCATTGCACGCCACAAAAATCCTCGCGTATGTATCAAAGACATTCTCGCCGAGCCGTTCAAAATCCGCAGCGTCCGTGACCCCTGTCAGGAAGCTCATCGCAGTCTCATAGTCCCTGACTATATGCGCCGCCTTGCCGAAGAGATACCGAAGCTTCGTCGTTCTTAAATATTCCCTGTTCATGTCCAGCAGCCTGTATGCATCTCCTGGATTCCCTGCCCTGATCAGACAATCCGCATAAGACTCCAGACAGACAATCATAAACTTTTTCTCCGGATTGCGGTTGATCTCCAGACACATATCATACGCCTCAATCGCCTTCTCATAATTTTCCAAAACATTATAGGACTGCCCGATCTGGAAATAGATATAATCATCCATCCCCTGTGTCTCCCCTATGGATTTAAACAACAGATCCAGGTTTCTTTCCTGTTTTCTGATCATTTCCTGCTTTGAAATATCATAGCCATAATGTTTGACGACGATCGGCAGATGAAACATCTCAAGTATCATCTGATCATAGTCATCTGATCTTTTCGGCGTGATCTGCTCGTGTATCCGGAACCGATACTCATAATAATTTCTATTGTAAAACCGGGGGACCTCGTCGAGCTGGATCTCCTCCCTGGCAGCGCCTTCATCCACTGTCGTATAGACATTTCTGATCTCCAGGGCGCCGACATTTTTCGGATATCTCTGCATGCAGGTACGCAGCTTCGCCACATCGATCTCCTGCACGTACTCATCGCAATCGAGTATCAGGATCCAGTTGTTAGACGCCATCGACACCGCAAAGTTTCTGGCGGCGCTGAAATCATCGTGCCATGCATACTCAAACAACCTGTCCGTATATCTCGCTGCGATCTCCTTTGTCCTGTCTGTGGATCCCGTGTCAACTACCACGATCTCCATGTCGTATCGCACTAGCTTTCTGAGACACTGTTCTATATGCTGCTCCTCGTTTTTTGCGATCAGGCATACACTGACCGGTACTCTCGCCATAGTCCTAACTTCCTCTCTCCCTTTTATCCTGCTCCCAAAAGTACAGGGCGGTTTTTCCGCCCTGCAGTATATGGTTATCCATCGGGTCTGTGCCCTGTTCTCCGGGCAGGATCAGAACACTTGTTTCCAACAACGTGACGATCGTTCTCCTCTGATCCCCACCACTCATGCAACAATGTCATCCAGATTCATATCGACCTTGGCAAACCCTGCCATGATCGATCCATAACCCGCTCTCCTTATACAGAAAAATGCGGGATCATCTGCCTGCGCTTATCAGTATAGCACATATTGAAGATAATGAAAAGGAGAACAAAGCCATAAAATACGACTTATTATGTACCTTTTTTGTTCTATTTCTCCCACTGCTGCAAAACAGATACAAAAGCGGGAATCAACTGTTTTTTTCTGGATACCAGATTTTTCAATTCAAATTTCTTCTGTGTCTTGGGCAGCTTAAATGCAGTTCTCACCAGTTCCTTTGCCCTGCTGCCAAAACACAGCAGTTCCGTCTTCTCATACACAATATTGGTCAGCATGAAAAAACACATCTCCACGGGAAGACCTGGCATCTGTTCCTTGATATAAGGTTCTATTTTCTCCCGGATCTCATCCAGCTCAATGCTGTTCATCGAATTGATCTGCCCGACACTGAACTCAAATCCGTTTACAGAAAAATTCTTATAATCCTGATTAAAGATCTCATCCGCCGTCTTGTCACCGAGATTGCTGCCCGCTCCAAACATGTCGATCGCAAACTCCTCAA
>CAJUQU010000119.1 GCA_910588595.1 uncultured Lachnospiraceae bacterium
CGACCACCGAGATCTACACTCTTTCCCTACACGACGCTCTTCCGATCTTGAAAGGGCGGCTTCTGCTGCCGGGCAATCTCTGAATGATTATATTGTAACTGCCGTATATCAGCGCATGGAAAGAGAGGGGCAGGCAGGTGGAGAAGGACAAGGATAAAAGACCGGGGAAGTGTGAGAGTTGCGGACTTATTGCGACTATTCATATTTTCTGACTTCTGATAAAATCAGCGTGTCAGAGCTTATGCAGGAGGTAGCAGAAGTTGAAATTTGAAATGATATGCACAGGGGGACCGTTCGGGGATTCCTGCTGCAATTATGATGTGAGAATAGAAGGAAATTGCACGGTCAGGGAGTTTATAGAAAGTGTCCTGAAAGAAAAACCGGGAGAATGGGGAACTTTTGAGATTGTGAAGGATATGAAATATACTTTGCAGAGCATGACGGACGATTGCGAGTATAAGAAAGGGGAAATCACAAGGAATTTCAAAAGGAAAGAAACCGAAGAAAAGGAAATTGAAGAGATAAAGGCAAACGGTGGCTGGTCGTTAATGACGTATTACATTAAAACAAAATAAAAGGACCCCGGAGGGCAGCAGGCTTTCCGGGGCTTCTTTTGTGTTGTACTAATTGAACAGTGCCTACTGGTAATCTGGATTCAAACTCAACAAAGGAGATCATGCAGATATTGAGGGATCTTCACGGTGAGGGTAGGACGGTGATCCTGATCACGCACGACAATGAGATCGCTGAGCAGGCAGATCGGGTGATCAAGATACGTGATGGCAGGATCGTTTCGGATACGAGGCAGGACATGGCATCAAGCCGTAATCAGGAAAGAGGAATGGAGGACGAAGAAAATGAGTAAGGGAGAGAAAAAAGTTCAGAATGAATCGGGGGCAAAAAGACCGAACAGGCGCAGGAAAAAGCGGTTGAAGATCATCATTCCGCTCGCGCTGGCAGCTGTGGCATTTATCGGGGTAAAATCTTTTTCAGGGAAAGGAGATATGGCGATCCCAGTCTATACAGATAAGATATCCACAGGTGACATTGACACGGAACTCAGCGTCAGTGGAAAAGTAATTGCGGAGGAATCAGTTACTTTTTTTGCTCCAGCCAATGCGAAGATCGAGGGCATTGAAGTGAGCAAAGGCGATGTTGTCAAGGAGGGTGATGTGCTTCTGTGCTTTGACGCAGAAGCGGTGGCGTATGCAAAGCAGCAGAGTGAGCTGGCAGAAAAGATCAGCTCTGCGGACTACAATTCCAACGTACAATATAATAATGAGCAGAAGGAGAAGCTTGCACAGGCAGAGATGGAGATCATAGTGTGCGAGCAGGAGATCGACAATTATGAAAACTGGATCGATGAGCTGACGGACGGTGTCACGGATATAACAGCACTGAAGAAATCAGATCTTTATGCGAAGATCTACAGTGTTGAGAAGGAGATGAACACGTATGACCTTGCAATGCAGTTTCCGACAGAAGATACAGATATGGAAATGCTTGCACGGAAAAAGACAGAGAAGCAGAATGAGCTGAATAAACTGAATAATGAATTGAGCCTGCTCTCGGATTACAAGACAGATACGGGCTGGGAAGAGCTGATCACCCAGGCAAAAAAGGATCTTGCGGATTATCAGGAACGTCTTGCTGAGGCAAAAAGCGATAAGGCAAGCGCAGAGGCAGCACTCGAGAATGGCAGCAAACTTACAGGATACGCTTTGAACAGAACGAAATCGGAGCTCGAAAGCGCTGATGCAGAAAGAAAATACGAAGCTGTGTTAAATGGCGTTGTGGCAGGTTTTAACGGGGTGATCTCTGATCTGAATGTGGTGGAAGGGGCTTCTGTGCAGGAAGGTACACAGCTTATGGTTCTCGAGAGCTTTGACAATGTCTGTGTTGAATTCCAGGCATCCAAATATGCATTAGAGACACTTGCATTAGGACAGCCAGCAGAGATCACGATATCAGGGAGAGATTACACAGGAACGGTTTCCAAGATCAATCATGTGGCGGAGGCAAATTCGTCAGGAACACCGATGGTCGCAGTCAGGGTACATATTGACGATCCAGATGAAAATATTTTCCTTGGGATCGATGCGAAATTGAGGATTCTCACCGCGAGTGAAAAAGGTGTTCTACAGGCACCTGTAGAGGCAGTAAATGTCGACAGCAAGGGACAGTTCTGCTATGTGATCGAGAATGGCATACTGACAAAGAAGTATGTCACGACAGGGATTTCTTCCGAATCATACATACAGATCAAGGATGGTTTGGATCAAAACCAGGAGATTGTAACAACATCTGTTTACGGCATTGGGCTGGATGAAGGTATGGCTGTGACAGCCATGGCAGTAACAGCCGGTGATATGGCGGTGCCGGGAGCACAGGCAGAGCCAGGTGCCGGGACAACAATAGCAGATGATGCAGAGACACAGGAAAGTACAGTAAATGCGACGGCGCAGACGCAGGAGGATACAGGGAATTTCGAGACAGGCGCACAGGATACGGAGGCTGGGACGAACAATGGCTAGGATAATAGAATATATTAAGATAGCCCTGATGAATATCCGCGGAAACAAAGGACGCTCTTTTTTGACAATGCTGGGCATTATCATTGGTATCTCTTCTGTTATACTGATCGTCTCCGCAGGTAACGGATTCAAGGTTGGTATCAGTGGACAGCTTGATGAGCTGGTTGGAGGATATGTGCAGATCTATGCAGATGTGCCAGGTGAGGAAGCTGATGCGATCATGTTTACAAATGATGATCTTGACATGATCATCGAAAGAGTTTCCCATGTGAAGGGTGCGACCGATGTATGGTCATTTGGGGCTCAGGCGACTGCACAGAGTACAAAAGGAACATTTACAGTGGCTCCGATGTTCGGAAATGAATCTCTGCAGTATTATGACAATGCACCGATGATCAGAGGGCGGTATTATAATAAAAGCGAGGCGCAAAGCTCCAGTAAAGTGTGTGTCATCAATGAGCGGGGCGCGAAAAAACTGTTTGGTTCTACGGACGTGGTCGGACTTGAGATCAGCATGAGTATGTGGGGGATTACGGAGGATTATACGATTGTCGGTGTTAGAAAGGAAAATGACTCTATCGCCAAACAGATGACAACAGGTACAGGCGCAGATGTGACAATGGAGATTCCGCTCACGACACTGGAAGATCTGTACGGATATTATACAGATGAGTTTTCGTCCTTTATCGTTTTTGCGGATTCGTCAGAGTATGTTACAGAGATTTCAAAACAGGTGAAATCTCTGCTCGAAGCAAGATATAACGTGCGCGGAAAAGACTATATCCAGGCATATGACATGGCAAGCCAAGTAGGGATGATCAGCGATATCCTGAACTATGTGACGATATTTATCATGCTTGTGGCAGGTATCGCGTTGATCGTCGGCGGTATCGGTGTCATGAATATTATGCTGGTATCTGTGACCGAGAGGACAAAAGAGATCGGTATCAGAAAAGCGTTGGGGGCAAAGACGGGATCGATTTTGTTCCAATTTCTGATGGAGGCAGTGATCATCACACTGATCGGCGGCTTTGTCGGGATTGTCTTGGGCGTTTTGGGAGCAAAGGGAATCTGTGGCATTGCATCAAGCCTGGGAATGAGCGGCATGGAGGCAGTGATCGATCCCAAAGTAGTCCTTGCTGCGACAGGATTTTCCTCGCTCATCGGCATCTTTTTTGGTATCTATCCTGCCAGAAAAGCGGCGAAACTCAGTCCGATCGAAGCACTGCGGCACGAGTAAAACAAGATGAAAATTACAGAATGACTTGCACTTTGACCACTTTTTGGTATACTGTATTAAGATACTGGATTGTTATAGAAGTGTAAATTTAAGGAAGCACCTGTATCGTTCAAAAGTACAGGTGCTCTGTTTGTTATGTATGTTCGGAAAGGGCAGGATACAATATGGAAATGGAATTTGATGTCAAAGTGACTGCGGGCGTGTTATATGATTATCTCCTGTTTCACACATACACCAGTTTTTCAGGCATGCTTGGTACACTTGTGGGGATGTTTCTCATTATGGCATTTGTCTCGACAAGGTATGTGATCTATCTGATCGCGGGTGTAGTGCTCATCGCATATCTTCCGGGAGCACTGTTTCTTAGGGCGATGCAGCAGGTGCAGAACACGCCTGCTTTCAGACAGCCGCTTCATTACAGGATGACTGATGAGGGTGTCTTTGTATCGCAGGGAGAAAGCGAAGAACACCAGAGCTGGGACAGCTGCGCGAAGGCTGTATCGACAGCAAGAAGCATCATACTATATACGTCAAGGACAACTGCCTCCATTTTTCCGAAAAAAGATCTGGGGGACAAAAAGGAGGCGCTGATACAGATGATATCAACACATATGCCTCCGAAGAAGGTCAGGATACGGTAACGACGAATATGTTGAGGTGGAAAGAGAATGGAATGGATAGAGACAAACAGTCCTGAGGAGACTTTTGCGGTGGGCAGAGAACTTGGATGTTCTGCGCAGCCGGGAGAGATCTATACATTAAACGGTGAACTTGGGGTGGGGAAGACCGTGTTCACGCAGGGATTCGCGGCAGGATTGGGTATAACAGAGCATGTCAACAGCCCTACGTTTACGATCGTACAGATATATGAGAAGGGAAGACTGCCGTTTTATCATTTTGATGTTTACCGCATTGGGGATATCGAAGAGATGGAGGAGATCGGATACGAGGATTACTTTTATGGAAACGGTATCTGCATGATCGAATGGGCTGAGCTGATCGAGGAATTGATCCCCCCGGATGCCAGACACATAACCATAGAGAAAGATCTGGAGAAGGGCTTTGATCATCGAAAAATAGTGATACGGAAATAAATGGATGAAGGGGGAAATTGTATGAGGATTCTTGCGTTAGACAGCTCCGGACTTGTGGCATCGGCAGCGATCGTTGACAATGATATCACTGTAGCGGAGTACACGATGAATCACAAAAAGACACATTCACAGACACTGCTCCCTATGTTAGATGAATTAAAACGCATGACAGAGCTGGATCTGCACACGATCGATGCAATTGCGGTTGCGGCGGGGCCAGGCTCTTTTACAGGGCTTAGGATCGGTTCCGCGACGGCGAAAGGTTTAGGGCTTGCACTGGATATTCCTATTATCCCTGTACCGACAGTGGATGCGTTAGCTTACAACCTCTATGGCAGTGACAAACTGATCTGTCCGATCATGGACGCGCGGAGAGACCAGGTGTATACTGGATTGTATACGTTTCGCAAAGGGACAGACATCGATGCAGGATATCAGATGGTTGTTTTGGAGAGACAATGTGCCGTTGACATTGCCCAGTTAGCAGGTCGGATCAACGAGCTTGCGGCGGATACAGAGGTGTTGTTTTTGGGTGATGGTGTGTCTGTATACAGAGAAAAGATAGCAGGGCTCATCAATGTAAAATACAGTTTTGCGCCGGCATGCTGTAACAGACAGAGAGCTTCCTGTGTAGCAGCGTTGGGATTGACCTTATATCAGAAAGGGATTATGGAGACAGCGGCGGAACATGCACCCGAATACCTGCGCCTTTCGCAGGCAGAGCGGGAGCGCACAGCAAAAAAGGAATAAGTGGATATGTCAATGATCACACCATTAAAATATCATATACGGGAGATGCGGCGGGAAGAGCTCGAGGACGTGACGGCGCTGGAGGCAGCCTGTTTTTCCATGCCATGGAAGTACAAGGACTTTGAGGAAGTGCTCACCAACCCTGATCGGTTTTATCTGATCGCAGAGGCTGAGCATGGCACACTAGACACACCAGACCGCGTCTTGGGGGGATGTATGCTCACGCACATTGCAGGAGAAGGCGATATCTCAAACGTGGCTGTCCATCAAAGATACAGACAGAATGGGATTGCAGCATCGCTTCTGTCAGAAATCCTAAAACTGGGGCAGGAGCGTTATGGTATCACGGCGTTTACACTCGAGGTGCGAAGCAAAAATATTCCTGCGCGCAGACTTTATGAACGTTACGGATTTGTGTCGTGTGGAGTGCGGCCAAATTTTTATGAAAAACCCAAAGATGATGCGGTGATCATGTGGAGAACTTGAAAAGGGAGGCGATTATTATATTAGACATATGTTTATTGGGTACAGGGGGAATGATGCCCCTGCCATACAGATGGCTCACATCGCTTATGGCGAGGTACAATGGCGCAAGTATCCTCATTGACTGTGGAGAGGGTACGCAGATTGCCATGAAAGAGAAAGGATGGAGCCCCAAGCCGATTGATATCATGTGCTTTACGCACTATCATGCGGACCATATCTCAGGTCTGCCCGGAATGCTGCTCACAATGGGGAATGCAGAAAAGACGACGCCGCTTTTGATGATCGGACCAAAAGGACTTTCGAGAGTCGTTAATGCCCTGCGTGTGGTGGCTCCGGAACTTCCTTTTGAAATTCAATATACAGAACTGGCAGAGGCAGAGCAGCGCATTGAGTTTGATGGCTTTCATATCGAGGCGTTTCGCGTGAATCACAATGTCATCTGCTATGGATATAACATTGTGATCGATAGAAAAGGAAAATTTCAGTTGGATCAGGCGATGGCACTGGGGTTGGACAGGAGGTATTGGGGCAGACTGCAAAAAGGGGATACGATTGTAGTTGAGGGTAAAACGTACACGCCTGACATGGTCATGGGCGCACCCAGGAAAGGACTCAAAGTGACCTATTGTACCGATTCAAGACCGACAGAAGGTATTATCAAAAATGCGAAAGATGCCGATTTATTTATATGTGAAGGTATGTATGGAGAACCTGATAAAAAAGACAAGGCAAAGGAATACAAGCATATGACTTTTTATGAGGCGGCCGCGATGGCAAAGGAAGCAAACGTAGCCAAAATGTGGCTGACACATTACTCGCCATCGCTGATAAGACCAGAAGAGTACAAAAAGGATGTGCAGGCGGTCTTCCCACAGACCTATATCGCAAAGGACGGATGGAGTGAGGAACTTCTGTTTGAGGGTGAAGAGGATGAAAGGGGATAATGAAAATGGGAAAAGCGAAAAAAGTGATCATTATCATAATTATGGTTGCATTGGTTGGAGGATACTATTTTTATCTGTCAAACTTCCGTGGTGAGCAGGATGAAATCATAGTCACGGCGGTGCAGGACGTACTGTTGAGAGATCTTGACAACGATTATCCGCCGACACCCAGAGAAGTTCTAAAGTATTACAGCGACATTACAAAGTGCCTGTACAATGAAGACTACACAGAACAACAGCTTGAACAGATGGCAGATAAATTGTTGGCGCTATTTGACGCAGAGCTTGCTGAGAACAATTCAAGGGAACAGTACATCATGGATTTAAAGAACGAGGTCAAGAAATTTGAGGAGAATGGTTATACGATCGCGAGTTATACAACGTCGAGAAGTACAGATGTCGAAGAATTTACAGAAGGCGGACGCAAGTGTGCAAGGATTTATTGTACTTATTCTGTGAAAGCCGGTGTTGATATCAAATCCTCAAAACAGGTATTTATATTGAGGAGAGAGACAGAGACAGGACGTTGGAAGATTCTTGGATTTGAGCTTGTCGATCCTGAATAGAATACTTTTGTGATCTGTAAACTGAAGGTTGGGCGATCAGGAAACGATTCGTTAGATAGAAAGGTATAATTTTGTCATGAAAACCAAGGAAGACATACTCATATTGGCAATTGAGAGCTCCTGCGATGAGACAGCCGCATCAGTTGTGAAAAACGGACGTGAGGTTTTGTCCAATATCATCTCATCGCAGATAGAATTGCATACCTTATATGGCGGTGTAGTGCCGGAAATAGCTTCGAGAAAGCACATAGAGAAGATCAATCAGGTTATCGAGGAGGCTTTGCAGGAAGCAAACGTGACATTGAACGAAATCACGGCGATCGCGGTGACATACGGTCCAGGACTTGTCGGAGCACTTCTCGTCGGAGTTTCCGCAGCAAAGGCGATCAGCTTTGCCACAGGGAAACCATTGATTGGCGTGCATCATATAGAGGGGCATATCAGTGCTAATTTTATTGAGAATAAAGAACTAGAGCCGCCGTTTACATGTCTGGTCGTATCCGGCGGACACACACATCTTGTTGTCGTAAAAGACTACGGAGTCTATGAGATCTTAGGCTATACAAGAGATGATGCGGCGGGTGAAGCTTTTGACAAAGTGGCGCGTGCGATAGGTCTTGGCTATCCAGGGGGACCCAAGATTGACAGACTCTCCAGAGAGGGCAGCCCCGCTGCAATACAGTTCCCAAGAGCAAAAGTTGATGGTTCGGACTATGATTTCAGTTTCAGCGGTTTGAAATCCGCAGTGTTAAATTATTTAAATTCGTGTGAAATGAAAGGGATCGAAGTCAACAAGGCAGACGTAGCTGCATCATTTCAGAAGGCAGTGATCGATGTCCTTGTAGAACATTCATTAAATGCAGTAAAGGAATATGGGCTTGATAAATTTGCCATCGCAGGAGGTGTGGCGTCGAATTCATCGCTGCGTGCAACATTTGAGACAGAGTGCAGGAAACAAAATATTGAATTTTATCATCCTTCACCGATCTTCTGTACAGACAATGCCGCCATGATCGGTGTAGCAGGATATTATGAGTATATCAAAGGAACGAGGAGCGGATATGACCTGAATGCCATTCCGAATCTCAGATTGGGTGAGAGATAGATGGGTGAGAGATAGATGGGTGATATGAAAGAGATCAGAACGACAGCGGTCGTATTGGCAGCAGGACAAGGGAAAAGGATGTGCAGCAGTGTCCATAAGCAGTATCTGCTCATCAAGGATAAACCTGTATTATACTACTCGCTAAAGGCTTTCGAGGACAGTATCATTGATGATATTGTGTTAGTTGTCGGAGAGGGCGAGGAGGATTTCTGTCAAAATGAATTTATGGGAAAGTACGGTTTTCACAAGATTCGTTCAATAGTCTGTGGAGGTAAAGAGAGATATCATTCTGTTGCAAATGGGATCAAAACTATTAATTGGGAATGCGATTACATATTCATTCATGATGGTGCACGGCCATTTGTCGACGGAGAAATCATAGACAGGGTATTTGATGAGGTCAAGCATCATAAGGCATGTGTTGTAGGCATGCCTGCAAAAGATACCATCAAAATAGCTGATGAAAAAGGATTTGTGGCGCACACACCCGACCGTTCCCGAACATGGATGATACAGACACCGCAGGTTTTTGAGAGACAGTTGATCACAGCGGCGTACGAAAAATTGCTTGCAGAGGAGAAAAGGCTGCCTGCAGGTGGAGTGTGTGTTACTGACGATGCTATGGTAGTGGAGCATTTCATGAACATGTCAGTCAAATTAGTATATGGATCTTATAGAAATATCAAAATTACAACACCGGAGGATCTGAAACTTGCGGAGATGTTTGTATGAAAAAGAAGCGGAGATGTTTGCATGAATAAAGAAGAGTACGCGTTGATAGAAAACTACATGCGCATGTGTATGGAGGACAGTGCGCATGATCAGGAGCATATTTATCGTGTGCTGTATAATGCGTTAGACATTGCAAAAACAGAAAAGAACGTAGATCATGACATTTTAATCGCAGCTTGTCTATTGCATGATATCGGACGGAAAGAACAGTTTGAAAATCCGGCTTTGTGTCATGCAGTAGTGGGGAGTGATAAAGCATATCGCTTTTTGAGAGAGCATGGATTTGCGCTGGACTATGCGGAGCAGGTGCGACAGTGCCTTAGGACACATAGATACAGAAGAGATTTGCAGCCACAGAGTCTTGAAGCCGAGATTTTGTTCGATGCGGATAAATTAGATGTTGCAGGTGCGATCGGGATAGCGAGAACCCTGGTATATAAAGGGGCTGTTTCTGAGCCGCTTTATTGCGTAACATCAAACGGAGAGGTTTTGACTGGAGAAAATGATACAACCCCCTCCTTTTTTCAGGAGTACAAATATAAACTAGAAAAACTATATTCAAATTTTTACACCAAAAGGGCAGCGGAGATTGCAAAAAAAAGACAGCAGAACGCAGTGGCGTTTTACACTGCTCTGTATCGCGAAGTGAGTGTGCCATATCAGACTGGAAGAACTGAACTTGAAAAGTGGATAGGCAATACAGAAAAATAACACATTAGGAACTGTTTATCTACGATTATTTTCTCAGTAGATGTACATTTAAAGCGTGTTGGAGCAACAAAGTATTTTATTGCAGATTCTTGAAAAAACAAAAAATACTAAAATAACAAAAAAATGTAAAAAAGTTGTTGACAACTACTTTAGAGCGTGGTAATATAAAACACGTCGCTAAGGTAAGCGATCAGAGAAAATAAAAAATAAAAAAACACTTGACAAATTTATGAAGATTTGATATACTGATTTTCGCATTGCAGATTAAGCAATGATGAAAAATAAATAGGAATATGGAGAGGTATCGAAGTGGTCATAACGAGGCGGTCTTGAAAACCGTTTGTCCGCAAGGGCGCGTGGGTTCGAATCCCACCCTCTCCG
>CAJUQU010000120.1 GCA_910588595.1 uncultured Lachnospiraceae bacterium
TCGGCTTTATTTGGATACGCCAGATTCAACTATGGCTGGGCGCTGAATTGTAACATACAACTTTCAATACCAAAACTTTATTGCGGAGATTTACTTTTTACCACCGGTTCCCTGATAGGACGGCATGCTTTGAAACTGCCTGAATTTCTCCTTAATACTGTCTGCCGAGAGCGCATAATGATAGATCTCAAACCCTGCAAGCTTCCCTGCGAACGATTCCTGGTACTCGTCCCCGCCCAACATGATCTGATCGACCACTTTCAGGTCTGGCATGTTCTCCCGGCTTCCGACCAGCAATCCGTTGAAATAAAGCTTTCCGATGTGCGTGATCACATCATAGGTCGCACAGATGTACGACCACTGTCCGGGGACAGCCGGCCTGCACATGATATCGTGCCACTCGTTGGGCTCCCTGTCATCCTTGATCCGGAAAAACATATCCCCATGACCACTGTTTGGCATCAGGCTCATGAACCCCTCCGCATACGTTATGTAAAAGATGCTTGTCCAAGGCTGTGCCTTATCGGGATTGATCCAGAAACAGATCGAATAACTGTCGCTGTACATGACCTCCTTTGGCAGCACGACCAGATTCTCATTTACCTTTCCCCCCGGAAAGCACAGTGCACTTTGCCCGTCATATACCCCTGATGCGTAATCCAGTCCTTCTCCCATGTAGACGCCTTCATATTGCCCCCCTTCATCAAACAGATGGTCAGAGAATGAAAACACTGTGGGATTGAGATTGTGCATAAAGAACAGTCTGTCGCGGTATTGTCCATAAAATGACGCCTCATCACAGGGAACACCGTAGAAATCGCCCACACCGAACTGTGCTCCATAACTGGCAAGCATCTTTACCTGCGCAGTGTTCTCGATACCCTGCGCCACGATCCCACAGTGCAGATCTCTTCCAAGGCTGATCACATTCCGCAGGATAGACACACTCGTCTCGCTGTGTTCCGCATCCGCCAGCAGATTTGTCCCCAGCTTCAACAGTTGGGAGGGAACTTTCTTCATCACGCTGAGCGACGAGGAAGCAAAATTGTTGATCGCCACCCGAAAGCCTTCACTGATCAGCTGATTGGCGATATCATACATTTTCTCACCGTTTTCCCAGAAGTCCCGCTCCTCGATACAGATCTGTATCTCCCTGCGGCTGACTCCATACTTGTCCATGCACTGTGCGATCATTGCAATGCTGTCTTTCTGTAGGAGAAACCTGCCGGACAGCCGCACATAGAATTCTATTATACTGAATTCTGTATCCTTCCATCTGGATTTCTGTCTGCATACCTCCTCCAGGACAAAGTTCCCCAGCTGTATATCGATACTGTACTGTTGAAATATAGGCATAAACTTTTCTTCGGAGAGCACACTCTTTCCGGGAAAGTCCCACTGTATCACAGTTTCCACCGCATAGACATCGGAAGTCTGTATATAAATCACCGGTCGATACAAAAGACGAAGCTCCTGCCAGACAAGCCCTAAAACTGCCCGCTCCTTGATCAGCCTTTCCTCCTCGATCTGTTCCCGAATATCTTCATATACAACAAAGTCGCCTTTGGTGGATTTTTTGACCTGATACATCGCAACGTCCGCCTGCTCCAATATGGCCTGAAGTCCGACGTCGACCTTCTGTCCATAGCTGACACCGATACTAAAAGACAGCAGCTTTTCGACATTCACATCAAAGTCGCCGCTGCGCAGACCTTCCTGCATCTGTTGCAGCTTTCTCTCCATATCGGATATCTGCAGCGCCCCATCACAAAAGACAACAAACTCATCACCGCCCATTCTGACAACAAGCTGCCCCTCAAAAATCTCCCTCAGCAGAACACTGATGAAGACCAAAAGTTCATCCCCTTTTGCATGACCATATATGTCATTGACCAATTTAAAATTATCCACATCTATGTACAGGCAGTGAACCTCTGTCCCCTCCGAAAGAGACGCCCACAGTTCCCCCATCCCGCGTCTGTTGTACAATCCCGTCAGATAATCCGTATTCTTCTCTGCATTTTCCAGTTCTTGAAAAAAGGCTCCCATCTCATGTTCTCCTCACAAAATACTTCTCATCTCCTGAATCACTGTTATAAATCTTCCCTTGATATCGTCAAGCAGCGCCGTTTTCGCCTGCACATCACCGTCAAACGGGACGAAACCACCTGCCATGGAGGCATGACCGCCACCGTTTCCAATGCCGTCGAGTGCCTTTCCGATCACCTTGCCGGCATCGAGCGCCGTCCCCTCGCTGCGGACCGAGAGCTTGATCCCGCCATCCTTCACAGAGTACACTACGGAGAACGTAACCTCCTTCAGCGCGAGCATGAAATCAGAGATGTCCGCAATGACAGGACAGTCTTTCCCCGTATCTGCAAAACTGACGTCCTCATGGACCTCGATGCTCGAGATCGCCTTTGAATAGGCAACGAGATCCTCAAAACACAGGATACTGTTCTCCAACATGGATATGATATTGTAATCACACTCGTCATACATGCGGTAGAGCATCTCAATATCCAGCCTTGATACGCCGCGGTTCAGATTATTGGTATCTATGCGGATGCCATATGTCAGCGCTGTCGCGATATTTCTGTCCATCGGAACATTGTTTTCAAAAAAATACTGCGCGATCATGGTCGAGCAGGCACCGATCTCCGGACGGATGTCTCTGAAACGGTACTCAAACAGATCATTGTCTGGATGATGGTCAATACAGATGATCTCATCCCCTGTGATATCGATGATGTTGGAGTTCCCTTTCTGGGAATCCACCAGGATCACCTCATCATCATCGGTCAGCACTTTGACCAGATCATCGACATTCAGAAGCTCTATCCCCATGAGCTCCACAAGCTTGCCGGTGCTATAGCGGTCAATCCTTCCCTTGTAACATAGTGTCGCACGCACGCCGCGCAGTTTCAACAGCCGCTGCAGCCCATATGCGCTTGCGATCGCATCCGGATCCGGAAAATTGTGTGTCTGTATATACACATGTTCCCGATTGATCTCGCCCAGTAACCTATCCAAATTTGTCATACTGTTTCCCCCATTGCTTATCTTTGTAAATACAATGCTTACACTTATCCTTCATTTTATCACACTCCTATGTGAAATGCCACTTTAAATCTATTCATTTCCCCTGTTTTTCAGTCTTTTGTCACTGCATACATTTGGCTGTTCTGATATATTGCTCACATATGGCTGCTCACACAGTACTCAGCCTTTGCGGATTTTTACCTGTTGGCGGAACAGTTGGCGGAACGGAATGAATATGTACTGGAAAATCTTTTTCGCACATGCTATAATAGCTAAAGCGCGTTTGGAAAATGCCAAATATAACTGCCGGGAGGTATTGCGCCATGTACAATCTGTTTGAACCGGGAGATCTGCTGAACTCCCCCTATGAGGCTTTCCTGTTTGATACGGCAAAACATAGTTTCCCAATACGGTCGCACTGGCATCATTATATGGAGATCATTTTGATGGTTGAGGGAACTGCCGTGATCGATAGCGACGAAAACAAATATCTGCTGCACCCTGGCGACATGGCTGCCCTTCCGCCCAAAAGTATCCATGCGATCTACAATGAATCCGGCGTGCAGGAGCATCTTCTGTACTATGTGATCAAGTTTGACCTGAACCGTTTCCGGGACAATATCGGATATGTCCCCCAGCTCAAAAGTGCTGTCCTGCAGGCGATGGAGGAACTCGACGTCTCTTTCTATTTTTCCTCGCAGGAACTTACGGGTTTTCCGGTTCTGGAATTTGTCAGCGGCTGCGCCCGTGAGGCATGTTTCAAACATTACGGGCACTACATGATCATGTACTCCTACCTCAACTGTATCCTGGTCAACATGCTGCGCATCTGGCGTGTACGCGGATTTACACCGTCCTACGAGATCTCGCCTCCGTCCGGCAGCTCCATCGAAACCATCACAGAGTACATAGACGCGCACTCTGACCAGCCGTTAAAAGTCGAGCAGCTTGCCATGCGCTGCAATATGAGCTACTCCTTTTTTGCCAAACAGTTCCGCCAGATTTATGGACGCTCATGCAAGGAGTACATCGAATATATCCGTGTGATCAAAACTGAGGACATGCTGCTCTTTACCGATTACGATATGACCTACATCAGCCAGGCAGCCGGTTTCTCTGACTGCAGCCACATGATCAAGACCTTTCGGAAATACAAAAACATCACGCCAAAACAGTTCCGGATACAAAATACCAAGAACCTGCGCGGTTCTTATGCACATTTGTAATGGAATGGCACTAATGCCTTGCATTAGTGCCATTCCATTTTACTACCCCCGCAGCAAATCCATCAATTCATCCTTACTCATACTGCCAAGCTGTCCGAGTTCACCGTTCATAACCTGCTCTGCGAGATCACGCTTTGTCTCCTGCAGTTTCAGGATCTTCTCCTCGACGCTGTGTCTTGCGATCAGCTTATATACAGTCACCTTCTTGGTCTGTCCGATGCGGTGTGCCCTGTCAGTCGCCTGATTCTGCGCAGCGATATTCCACCACGGGTCATAGTGAATCACAACATCTGCCCCTGTCAGGTTCAGACCGACACCGCCCGCTTTCAGTGAGATCAAAAATACCGGGACTTCGTTCTGGTTAAAAGCTTTTACAAGCTGCAGGCGCTTTTCCTTAGACGTTTCACCTGTGATCACATAGTAATCGATCCCCTGTTCATCGAGACGCTTTTTGATCAGGTCGAGCATCGATGTAAACTGGGAAAACAGCAGCATCTTGTGACCGCCGTCCATCGCGCTCTGCATCAGTTCCACACAGGAATCGAGCTTAGCCGACTCCCCTTTGTAATTGTCAAAGCACAGACTCGGATCACAGCAGATCTGCCGAAGCCTTGTCAGCTCAGCAAGCACCTTTAATTTATTTTTGTTAAAATCATCATCGTCCTGCCCTGCAAGCATCTCCTGCATATGCACTACCTGCGCATCGTAAGCTGTCTGCTGCACCTTATCAAATTTGATATAGCGCACCTCCTCAAGCTTATCCGGGAGATCTTTTAAGACATCCGACTTTAGGCGGCGCATGATAAATGGACCTACCATTCTACGAAGTCTTCCCATGGCGTCCTTGTCGTCATACTTGGCGATCGGCGTCTCGATCTCGCGCTTAAAAACCTCATAGCTGTACAAAAATCCCGGCATCAGATAATCAAAGATACTCCACAGCTCGCTCAGCCTGTTCTCGATCGGCGTACCCGTCAGCGCGATCCGCATCTGGCTGTCGATGACCTTGACTGCCTTCGCAGCCGCAGTCGTGTGATTCTTGATATACTGTGCCTCGTCGATCACCTGATATGTAAATTTCTTGCCCTCATAAAAAGATATATCCCTTCGGAGCAGATCATAGGAAGTGACACTCACGTCATAATCCGCATAGGCCTCGATCTTCTGCTGGCGTTCCTGCTGGTCTCCTGTGATGAGCTGTACTTTCAATGCCGATCCAAACCTGTCAAACTCCTCTCCCCAGTTAAAAACAAGCGAAGCAGGCGCAACGACAAGTGTAGTCACACCCTTCTTTCTCTCAGATAAGATAAAGGAGATCGCCTGTATCGTCTTTCCAAGTCCCATGTCGTCCGCCAGGATCCCGCCAAACTGACAGGACTGCAGCGTCTTTAACCACTTGAATCCGTTTTCCTGGTAGCCGCGCATAACTTGTTTCAGGCTTGCAGGCACTTCGTAATCCGCATCGCTGATCGTCTTGAAATTCTTCACCATCTCCCGAAAGGTGTGATCCCTGTTTGTGTACACCCCTTCTTTTTCCTCGAGAAGTTTATCCAGATAGAGCGTGCGGTATATGGGCAGATGGATCTTGCCCTTGATAAACTCCTTGGGCGGAAGGTGCATCGTATCCACCAGTTCCTTCAGCATCTGGAGATTCTCATCTTCCAGATTGACAAAGTCGCCATTTTTGAGTCTGTAATATTTCTTTCGCACCTTATATCCCTTCAACACATCGAGCAGTTCTTCCCTGGAAATGTTCTCCGTGTCGATCTCCAGATCAAGCAGGCCGCTCGAGACTGACACACCGACAGACATGCGCATCTTGCGCACAATATTCAGGCTCTTGTACGCATTGGTGCAGCGCACCTCCCCGAGCTCGGCAAGCCGCTCCACTCCGCTGTTCAACACTTCATAGATACTGTCCTCCTCGCAGCCGCAGCAAAACACATCCCGCTCCTTGTCGGCATACGGAAAAACCTGTTTTGTGAGGAAGAAAATCTCACGCTCACGCCCCTCGAGCCGAAAGCTCTCATAGTATGATGTGCCCGGATCCGAGAGAACGGACTCTATGACCGAGCACTCTTTTTCTCCGTATTGGGCTGCCACGCGGCAGGTGATATCTCCATCCGCGGCATCCAGATAAAAGATAAATACCACCTCGGGCGGAAGATACCTGTGGATCTCCTCACTGTCCTCCTCCATGACCGTAAAAATCTCCTCGAGCTGCGGAAGCATGGAGTAATAGAAGTCCGTGAGCTTAGAGCGCCCGATCTGAAAACTGACCTGTCCCATGTCCGCCATGCTGAGCAGGGGACTTATCTTCTCAATGACACTAATGTCAGTTTTATACAGAATATTCTCTTCAATGTAGCAGGCACTCACCGCACCAATATAGAATACCGGCATATTACATGCAACGTCGACACCATGAAACTCGCTTTTCCTGCCAAAGCTGCTCTTACGGATCTGCATCTTGAGTTCCGGTGTGCCCTCTTTGCAGGTGAGCATGACTTTTCCCCTTTTTGAAGATAATTTGTCTTCATACTCGACAGCATCGTCATCCATCATTTCACAGAACTGGTCAAGACGCCAGCCGTACAGCTCAAAATCAGCGCATTTTCTTTTTCTATCATAATAGTAGTACCGCATCTCACTGATGCGGTTGATCATGTCCTCTTCCTCCTGTATGACTTTGCTCAGAAATTCATACCACTGTCTTGCGCGTTCCCCAAAATTATTGATGTTCTGGTTTAGTTTCGTGCTCGTACCATACTGCACGATCTCAGAGCCGCGCACCTGCGCACAGAACTCAATCAGATCCTTGACGACAAAAAGTTTCCCTGTGCCAATCTTAAAAGAGAGCCGCAGTCCGTCGTCATTGCGGATCAGCCTGGGGACAAGGTTCAGCGTCTCCTCCTGTCTGGTCGCGCTCGCCACGATCTGGTTTGTGTGGCTGCGCTGAAAATTTGCGAGCAATATCGCCCCGAGCCTGTCTGTCGCATCACCCACTTCCTTCTGCTGCATGTAAGACTCCACATGCTGAAGTACCGCTGCCACAAACGCGCAATTACTGTTCTTCCTCGAAAACCATCCATAACCATAAGAACGGCTGCACTCAGGACAGCCGCAGTCCGTCCTGAGCACCGTGTCTCTGTTAAAGACCACGTCGACATGAAACTGCCGTCCTTGGCAATTTCCCCAGCCGCTCACATGGGCAACCATATCATTCATCTGCTCATAATACCCGACATTGATACTTTCCACATTAACTGCCTTAGATGCGATGTACTCCTGCCCCTTTCTCAACGCATCCCCTGAAAATTCAAGTTTTTTCTGTATTTCGTCTATTTGAAAATACTGATAATGTGATTCCGCAGGCGTGGAGACCGCTGTGCTCTGTGTCTCCTTCCCGCTCTTTCTCGCAATATCCACATTTCTCTTTTTTTCCTGTTTGCGCATAGCTTCTCTCCTTGTTCTCTTCTTCCATTTCACAGTGCGCGGCATCTTCCCCTCACGTTTCCGTCTGGCAACCGATGGCACTTTTCCTGTCCCTATTCGACATACATCTCCATATTTGTGAAAATGTAGTACACTTTTTTATCAATATCATCATACCATCATGTCTATATAAAGTCGAGAACTATTAATCGCAGAGCCCATATACTTGATGAAGCTGCGTATTTCCTGATATCCTTCTTCCTCCTTGACCGGATGGAACACCAGTGCTCCATCCAGACAGAAATTAGATTTGTGGGCTGCATGATTCGTGCCAGTGCTAGGCAAAATTTCGACGGCGATGCGGTGGCATCGTCTAGAAATTTTAACGACGCAATGGTGCGAAACAGGCAGTTCACGATTCTAATTTCTGACCGGACGGAACACCAGATCGTGTCTGAGGGATGAAAATTGCAGAAAAGTATGTTCACATTCCATTTTTTATGATAAAATGAAAAAAGCAAAAAGTATGTCCTCCCCTCAGCCGACGCAGAACTTTTGTTCTATCGTCGGCGCGATCTCGGAAATGAATCCATCACATAGAGACTCAGCCGAGGAAAGCATGCGGAAAACAGTTTATCGCTATACAACAGCCGACTTTGAGTACAGTGATGTGATGAGCCTGATGAAAAGAGTCTCAACATAAGGGGAAAAACAGAAATCAGTTTTCCACAGTTGACGGCGCAATGTATGATGTGTACGAAAAGTAAAGTAAACAAGGAGAAATCAACCATGCCATTTACAGAGATATGTATTTATCAGGTCAAACCAGCCAAAACCGAGGAATTTGAATCCCTCATGCTTGAGGCCAAAAACTTTCTGGAAGGTCAGCCGGGACTGCTTATGCTGCGCCTGGTCAAGAGAGGATATCACATTGACATGGAGCAGATCCGGGAAGGACTTCCCCCGCTTGCGATCACGCGCGTAATAAAAAGTGTGAAATATATGCTTTACTGGGAATTTGACTCGAAAGAGAGCTACGGCGCGGCACAGAAGAATCTCTATGACAGCTACTGGAAGTCCATCGAAAAGTGCCTGATCGTCCCCCATGACAAATACCTGGGCGAAGTGCTGTTCTGACGAGTTGCTGTCAAGTGTATGATATCATTTTAGTATTGATGATAACGGCAAATCAGGATTATTATCGCGAAAGGATGTATTATGATCGATCATAAACAGGTGAAAGAAATTCTATTTGGATTGGGCGCCGATCTATGCGGAATCGCAAGTATCGATAGATTTGATGACGCTCCGAAAGGATACCACCCTACAGATGTTTTACCGACTTGCAGATCGGTAATTTCTTTTGGCTGCAGATTCCCGGCAGGGACGATACGTTGTGATTCTCCTGTACCTTATACAAGAGTGAGAAATTCTATCACACCCAAAATGGACGCGATAGCGCTTGATTTTTGCATTGAAATGGAAAAACATCAGATTGTGTGTGTGCCGATCCCGACAAACGAGAGCCAGTGGGATGAAAATACAAAGAGATGGCGCTCTATCATCTCGCAAAAACACGCGGCACAGGCAGCGGGATTAGGCACGATCGGGCGGCATTCTCTGCTCATCACACCAGAGTTTGGAAGCATGGTCTGGCTGGGCGCAATCTTGTGCGAAAAAGAATTCGAGTGTGACGAGTTGAAAGACCCTGTCTGCAACAACTGTAATGCCTGCGTAGATATATGTCCGGTAAATGCGTTGGAACAGTTCACGTTAGATCAGCAGGCGTGTTGGGACCATGCCTTTGGCGAGGATGGCTCAAAACAGAACTGGGTGATAAGCTGTCACAAATGCAGAGACATCTGCCCCTATAATCTGGGGACAGAAAATTCGTTTACAAAGAAATAAGCCAATTCCAGCGGGGAACTGTAAAGTATAAATGAGCTACCAGTCGGAATGAAGCGCTGTAATGCCTGCAAAATCCGACTGGAACTATAAATCAGAGCGGTTTTATTTTTTCTTGCGTGTCAGGAAAACTCCAACGCCCGCACCGATAAGGATGACGGGTGCCGCCCTGACAAACAGCCACTCAAATGAGTGAAATGCTACTCCGAGAACAGCGGTTTCGGGATCACTATAATCCCAACCCAGATAGGGACTTTCCGATGTCACCAGGATTGCAAAAACTGCTGCCATGACTACACTGAATGAGATAAGAAGCCACTGCAGCGTCCTCTTCCTTATGGCTGTTCTCTGTGCAAGCTGCAAGTTGATCACCTCTAGTTTTGCGGAGATCGCCTTTAAATCATCCACTTCCGGCTCAATTACGTTTTCTCCAAGGAGCGTGCTCACGGGTGTTTCAAGTACTTCCGATATGGAGATCAACATATCCGAATCGGGAACTGACAATCCCTGTTCCCATTTAGAAACAGTCTGCCGTACCACGTTCAGCTTGACAGCAAGCTCCTATTGTGAAAGTCCTTTTGATTTTCTGATCGTTTTCAAATTTTCGTTAAGCATTAGGGATATCCTCCTTTTTTCTGTTGATAGCCTCCCGGAATCTCTTTGCGAAGATTTCTGTCAGATGTGCATAAATCTCTGAGACATACGCGGCGTGCACGTCGATTAAGTTTGCGTGCATATGACGGAAGATCTGCCACGATATCAGGTGCCAGGGTGATTCCGAAAGGCTCTTGTTGTAGTTACTATTATAGGTGAAACTGCCCGTTGCCACAAGCAACGCAAATTAACATTGCCTTTTTCCATCAGATATATACAGATATAGCAAACGACATAAATATTTTCTATTTACTTTCCAAATATTCCTTAGTAAA
>CAJUQU010000121.1 GCA_910588595.1 uncultured Lachnospiraceae bacterium
GAAATACGACGCAGGATGCTGCAGTTACGCAGGATGCCACCTATACATATCTGACGGTGCCGGCTAATGGGTATTACAACACAGCCAGCAAACTTCGGGCGAGAAATAGCAATTTGGCCACTCAGGTAAAAACAGGTTATATATCCAACCAGACTATAAATTTGGGGTTTGTTCCGGACTTCGTGGCATTTTATTGTCTTGTCAATGATAAACTTTCGGCACATATTGTAGATAATAGGAACAATTTTAATCATAGAGCACATGCCTATAATGGCGATACCAACCAGCCTAAAATCAATATAAATGGTACAACTATACAAACAAGTTATTCTGGATACTATACAGCAATAAAATTCTGATACTATTCATACATCGATAGGGCAGGCTGGAAAAGAGCTGTATCACACCAACCAATGATGATCTGGCAGGACAAATATGTAAATGAAGGGAGGTGAATAATTATGACAGAAATCTTCAGCGGATAACGGCGAGCTGATGCCGATTGATGATGTGTCAATATTGTGGCGCTAGGCATTATTTAACCTGTATAATAGAAGGAAGATATGAGGGCTGTCCATAGTACAAAATTATACGGGCAGCCATTTTTATGTTTGGAAAGGGGCGAAATAGATGGATAATCCAGTAACACACAGGGAATTAGATCAGTTCCAGGAGCTGATGGAGTCTGAAAATGAGCGATTAAAAGAGGAGAATAACAGGCAGAATCACCGCATCAGCGTGCTGGAAGACAGCGTACGCGAAATCTCTAATCTGGCGGCCTCAACGGAAAAGCTGGCTGCGAACATGGAGAACATGCTGAAAGTCCAGGAATCGCAGAGCAGGCGCCTGGACCAGATCGAGAGCAGGGACGGTGAAAAATGGCGTAAGGCAGTGGCATATATCGGAACCGCCATCTTAGGGGCAGTCATGGCTATCGTTTTTGCAAAGATCGGATTATAGGGGGACAGAATGTATGGATCACAAAAAAGAAAAAGGGATCCTCTCCGGAAAACTGAAAAAAGTCATAAATAAAATAGGCACACTGAATCTGATCCTGATTCTGGTTGGTGCCTTTTTTGTTTGGTTCAACTGGCAGATGCTCTGCATCTTCCGGGAGCAGGGCATGATCCCGGAATCATATGCCTGTGCGGTTGTAGTGGCTACCATCGGCGAATGCGGTATCTGTGGATGGATCAGGACCAATAAGGACAGGCAGAGAGAGCATCAGTGGGAGCAGGAGGACAAGCAGGCTGAGAAAACGGTAAATTCAATTGAAAGCGAGGAAATGACAGATGAATGAGATTCTTTTTGAGGTTATCAAAGTAGTGGTTATGGTGGCGGTTCTGGTTATAACAAGGTACCTGGTGCCGTGGCTGAAAGAGAAGATCGGCGCCGACAAGCTGGCTGTGGCCGAGAAGTGGGCCAAATATGCCGTGCTGAAAGCGCAGCAGGTCCTTTGGGAAAAGGATGGGCAGGACAGGAAAGCATATGTGGTGGAATTTCTGAAAGAAATCCTGATCGCCAAGAATATCGCCCTGTCTGACGAACAGTTGGATGTACTGATTGAAGCGGCGGTTAAGCAGATGAAGATTGAGGAAAATACTGCAGTCAGTATCGAAACAGATAAAATTACAGAATAGGAGTGTATAAAATGAGTAATAGTTTATTAGTAAATTGTACAATGATCAGCCCCAATAGAACCAGCCCTAGAAACCGCAGGATCGACACGATCACACCGCATTGTGTCGTGGGACAGTCGTCCGCAGAGGCGATTGGAAGATGCTTCACAAGTCCAGGCAGGAAGGCATCATGCAATTATGGCATTGGTGTCGATGGACGGATCATTCTGGTGGTCGATGAAAAAGACAGGAGCTGGTGCAGTTCCAACAGCGCTAATGACCACCGTGCAGTAACGATCGAATGTGCCTCGGACAAGACAGCACCATATGCAATGAACAGTAAAGTGTATGATAAGCTGATCGATCTGTGCGCGGATATCTGCAGGAGAAATGGCAAAAAACGGCTGCTGTGGCTTGGCAGCAAAGAAAAAACACTTGCTTACACACCCAAAAGCGATGAAATGGTCCTCACAGCCCACAGATGGTTTGCGAACAAATCATGCCCCGGAGACTGGCTGTACTCCAGGTATGGAGATCTTGCAGACAGGGTTAATGTCCTGCTTAATAGTAATATATCCAATGAGCTACAATATGCCATAACACCAGATCGCAATCCGTTTATGGAACCTGAAACTGTGGTTAAAATCGGTAGCCGTGGTGAGTCCGTTAAATGGGTACAGTGGCACCTGTGGCGTTTCGGGATCATGGATAGGGAAGAAATAGATGGCATTTTCGGGAATAAAACAGATGCTGCAGTGCGGGAGGCACAGAAACGGCTGAAGCTTGAACAGGACGGTAAAGTTGGTCCGGAAACAAGAAGGGCATGGAAAAAACTTGCATAGATGCTAAAAGATTTGGCACCCATTCTGCCATCCCGTATTTCAGAGAGTGCTTCCATTTTTTGCTGGCAGGCTTGGCAATGTCCGAACTCCTCATACCGATATTCCAACTTTTTAATAGGAAAAGATACATTACAATACAGGTACAACAGATTTTGTCATGAATTTTGTCATGAAATAAAATTTTACTGATATTTACAATGGTTATAGCACTTTTGTTGACAGGTTCAAGTCCTGTTATCCGCAGCGAAAGAACGCTTAAAATAAGCGTTCTTTTTATTTTATGCGCAGCCCCGTGCAGAGGAAGTATGCCGCATGGCGGCGCACGGGGGGCGCGGCGAGGAGTGGAGAAGGTCATTCCCCTACTCGATTGGTGCATTTCGTGTTGCAAAATTGTTACAAAATGTTAAATAAATTCCCATTTCTTGACAATTGATAACAAAACTGATACTATTTTTGAAAATCTTTAGATAAAGGGGAGTAGAATGATGAGACGAACGAGAATTTTTGCTGTCATGCTTGTCCTGCTGCTGGTGTTGCCGTATGGCACAGCGGGCATGGGCAGCAGTGTCAATGCAGCAAACACGAACGCAAGTCGGTATTATTACAATCAGCTGAAAGGCGATGCAAAAATTTTTTATGATGCCATGTACGAGATGTATGTACAAGGCATTTTTAAGACGGGCAAGCAGGAGTATGATCTGGTGGAAAAGGGGCATATGACCAGTGAGCAGGCTGCGCTCTATGAGGGGAAGACGGATGAGCTGCTGAGTCTGTTCGGGGCGGCAAGGGATGCGTTTTACGCAGATTATCCGGATATTTTTTATGTGGATTTTTCAAGTCTGTCGGTTTCAATGATCAAAAGCGGTGATGTGTATAAGATTACTTTTGGAATTGGCGGGAGCAAGACCTATTTCGTGGAGGGATTTGCCGATACGCAGCAGGTGGAGAGTGCGGAGAAAGAGCAGGATGCCAGGATCAGTGAGATCGTCAAGGACGCGAAGGGGAATTCCTCCTCAGTCCGGGATCAGGTGGCTTGTGTGTACAATGCCATCATAGACAACACGGAATACAGGCTCGATACGAATTGTGACGAGGGCAATGCAGGACATGTGAGGACTTCTTACGGTGCGCTCGTGAAAGGACAGAGTCTATGTGAAGGTTATGCCAGGGCGGTCAAGACCGTGCTGGATGCCATGGGGATCAACAGCGTGCTGGTGCAGGGAGATTACCGGGCGCCGGACGGCAGCGATAATCTTCATATGTGGAACTATGTGCAGATAGACGGAAAGTGGTATGGTCTGGATGCCACAGCCGGAGACGGTATGAAGGGCACTGTTGACAGTGGGAGGTACCTGCTGGCTGACAGCTCGGTGATGGATGCGAACCACAGGCCCAACGGCGTTATGTCAGGCAGCGGTTTCCGTTTTACGTATCCTCAGCTTACGGGAGCGGATGAAGGTTCCGAGGGGGAAGAACAGGATCCGGATGAGGGGAGCACGGATGGGGATACGGACAACAGCGGATATGAGACGCGCTTTGACAAAGAAGGATTACTGGTACAGTATCGGGATGGAACAGAGTCAGAAGGGGAAGTAGGTATATTTAAGGTAAGCTACAAGGGTATGGGATATCAGGAGGCTGTAGACCGCGAGGGTGTGTATATCCTGTCCCGCTTTTATCAGTATATGCCAGGGACTGGAGAGTTTAAAGTTGGCAGCTGGGGCTATTCCGATCCCAAGCCTTTCATGATGCCGCAGCTTGAGGATGCGCTGCTCCTTGCCAACGGGAACAGCAGGTATATTGAGTTTGCGATCACGAAAAAGGCGCCTGCGGGTCCACTCTACGGTGATAACCTGACTGCGGAGGAACTGGAGAGGAACTGGAAATTCCAGGGTACAGAGGAAGATTTCATCGTTTCCACGGGAAAGCTGGAGAATCCAAAGGGGGAGTTTATCCCCTCACCTTTTGCAAAGAAGATCACGCCGAGCAATACAGGCTTTATCACCTGTGGAAAGAAATATCATGTGACGGCAGTGTTCAACGAACAGCTTGTGGAGATCGATGGGCAGAGCGTTGGATACGAGGTCACTGTAAAGGATGGCTGGAGTGGAGAGAAATACAGCAAGATCGAGAATTTTAAGTGGGACAATGACCGCACAGTGGAGTTTGACTTCACGCCGAGTGATCAGCTGGCGGATAATTACGCTGATTACACGTTTCAGATCACTGGCCTGCAGGGGAAAGGAAGTCTGAAAGCACCGGACAGTTTTATGTTCAGTGCGAAAAAAAAGATATCGATCTGTGCATACAGAAATGAGGGGATCTACCTAAATCTGGGCGCGAAACCGAAGCTGCTGGAGCCGATGGATATTTTCTGTGGTGACTGGGTGAATCAGAATGGGGAGAAACTCAGGGATGTGAAGAACATCGTTCTGACAGCGTCCAAACCGGAGGTGGTGGTGGAAAGCGATCCTGCGAAACAGAGCGGGGAGATGCTGGATCGGATAGAGGACACACTGCCCAGTGGATGTACTGTACAAAAGAGCGCTACCTACGATCTCAAGCTGATGACCTGCAATGAGACCATCCTAAGGACAGGGAACAGTGTCAGACTGCATATCGGTTTTCCAGAAGGGTTTGGACCAGAAAATGCAGGAGTGACTTATAAGGCGTATCACTTTACAAGAGATAAAAACGGAAACATCACTGGCACAGAGGAACTTGACTGTATTGTGACGGACAAAGGTCTGATCGTCACCTGCTATTCGTTCAGTCCTTTTGCGGTTGTGGCACTCAGTGGAGATACCGGGGCAGATACGATCAGCCAGAAACTGCTTATCATGAACACTGAGGGAGGCGATGCAGAGTTTCAGGAAAATAAAAGCGACAAGATATGCACAATGTCGGAAAAAGGGCAGACGCGGACAGTTGTCATAAAAGCGAAAGAAGGATATCAGATCAGCGGTCTGTATCTGAATGGTGTGCCGCGGAATGTGACTGACAGCAAGTCCATGAAGGTTACGATCAAGTACGAGGATCTGAGCGGTGAAGGGAATATCCTGGACGTGATGTTTGCGGAGGACAAGCCGAAACAGGATACGGTGCCGCCGGAACAGGAGGACTCCTCGACAGGAACACAAACGGATCAGGCACCTTCACAGGGCGAATCCGGGAATGATTCTGCTGATAACTCTGGAAGCGATAACACAGGGAGCAGTTCCGATAACGGCGGTCAAACCGATTCAAAAACGGACAATGTACCTGTTGTGGTGCTTCCACAGGGAACGGGAAACAATGCTGTGACAGACCAGGCATCGGCAGCACCAGTAATACCGCCGGTAGTACCGGGGATACCGCCAGCGGTTTCAGCAACACCGCCGGTGACAGAACCTACAACACCGCCGGCGTCATCTTCGGCGAAACCTGCTGGACCAGTGTCGCCGTCGGGTTCCGATACGGCGATAATAGGCAGCATATCTTCGGAAGCTGGCGCGACCTCCTCGGAGTCCGGAAATGATGCGATTGAAGCGATAACGCCGGATACGGACGAAGTACTGGAACATATTGTGTTGTCAACAGGCGAGGGAAGCTTAGATCTGGTGGTTTTGCCGGCAGATGCCGCTGATTCGAAGGAAGAGGAATCGGCAATGGGCACCGTTCTTTTGACAATATTGATCGGAGCAGTAATTGTTGCCATGATTGCCGTGGCAGTCGCTGGTTTTGTACAGTTTAGGCGTGACAGGTACGATTCTGAATAAGACGATGAAATGCAGGCAGCATCGAGGCGGTTGACAAGAGTCAGTCAAACCGCCTCTGGCTCATGACAGAATTGTGGTATTCGGGGTTGGCAGTGACGTCCTCGTCAAACCATGCAGGAGGGACGAAGGCGTCTGCCATCTCGATCTGAGGAAACTCCACCTCCGCCATGACCAAGGGCGCAAAAGGCGGGGCAAACACATCGAGTTCGATGTAGAGCGTTGGTGCGCTCTGCGGGGTGTAGCTGCCGTCAAACTGTGGATTTTCGATGGGGATGACATATCTTTTCTTGGATATGATATTCCCATCAGCTTTTTCGAGCAGATGGCGGTAGGATGTCTCGTCGAGCGGCAGGTTGTATTCTTCCCGTGCCATCAGGCCGCTGCCTTTGTAGGTCAGATAGTATTCGTCGTTCGATCTGCGTATGCGCACGACAGGGGCGGTGTTGAGGTATGCCTGCTCAATGATCTTGCAGGGGTATGTTTCAAGGTTTTCAGGCAGTTTTTTGATGGTGTATTTCTTTTCAATCTCCATATTTTTCATGATAGGTTCAATCCCTTCTATATACAATAGCAGAAGTTTACAATTTTTTGTAAATGAGACATTTCAATATATCGTGTTTTTCAGGGTCAAAATGAATCGTTATTATATCTAAATCGGCGATTCAAATGAATTTTTTAGATTCCCAAGCTAATTTCAAACATGTTTCAGGTCTGCTGCACGGATCGCGCTGCGTCTGCATCTATCTTCATATTAAGGGAGTTGCCGACAAAATGCAAGGATAAAAAGTGTTGACATGCTCGCCGGTGTGGGGAAGCATGGCGGAGTAAGCGGCGTCGACGATAAAGATCAGCGTGAATACGATGCACAGCGTCACGCGGACAGCGATTGTCATGCGGTGGTAATATCTGTTGAAGACGGGCTGCAGGACGCAGATGAGCAGCACACCGCCAAGTCCGAAACCGACAGTGCCTGTCAGGCAGATGTGCCCGTCTACATTGTAGGGATGCCCGCTGTAATCCCACCAGCGGACACCCCATTTCCACAGGAGCCAAACACCGGAGAAGTATTCCAATGCAGTGCAGAAAATGCAGGAGAGCACAAAAACAGCCGTTGGGTGCCTGCGTAGTCTGCGCAGCAGCAGGATCAGCAGAACACAGCCTGCGCCGTAGATAGGCAGATAAGGTCCTCTGTACACGCCGCGGTTCACAAAGGTGTGGGCTGTCACAAGATAGAGCAGGACCTCCCAAAGCCAACCGGCGAAAGCCGTTGTAAAAAACAGCAGTGCATAGTAGTCAAATGGATAGACGGTTTTTGGGTATGCTTTTTTCACAGAATGCAAGTCGGGTCTCCTTTGATATTGATCTTCTTTTTTAACAGTATCTCCTGGTAAAGTATAGGTCTATTCGTGTAAACTACAGATGCCTTTGTAAAACTATAAATCCCATCATAAAAAATACATATCATTTCTTGAAAGATTTCACAAGTGTGAAAATATCACATTTGTGAAAGCGTGCGAATGGATATTTCTTTTTTAAGAAAATTATGGTATTATGATTAATGTGTATAGGAAACGCAGATATTTTTGTCGTTTGCCATAACACAATAAGGAACTTTCAGGATAAGACGCATGGGTTGTTTTTTGAACAGCTCTCAAAGTAAGGAGCTGTAGGAAAATAACCGATGCAACTTGCGCAGGATATTTCTTCGAGGTGAAATTGCTAAAGCAATTGTCAAAAAACGTAGGCGTAGCGGGCTACGGCGAGGCTTTTTGATATGCATAATCGGAGAAATAGACAAGTCAAGATGCGTCAGTTATTTTTCTACAGTTCCTAAAGGGTTCTGTGTCGGAACCGGATTTCACGGAGGATATGAGATGGCTGATATTATGAAGCTTCAGAACGGAAGCGACATACGCGGGATCGCGTGTGAGGGGATTGCGGGGGAGAATGTGAATCTCACCGAGGATGCTGGAAATCTGATCGGCGGTGGCTTTGTCAGATGGCTTGCGGAGAAAAAGGGAAAGAGGACGGATGAATTGCGGATCGGGATCGGTCATGATTCGAGGATCACGGCGGACAGCCTGTTTGCTGCGGCGGCGAAGGGGATCGTGGCAGCGGGGGCAAAGGTATACGACTGCGGTCTGGTGTCGACGCCCTCGATGTTCATGACGACAGTGTTTGAGGCGTTTGCGTTTGACGGGGCGATCATGATCACGGCGAGCCACCTGCCGTTTAACAGGAACGGTTACAAGTTTTTTGACAGGGATGGCGGATTGGAGCATGACGATATCACGAAGGTGCTCAAGACGGCTTCGGGGCTTGCCGTGGTGGATGCTGATCTGTCCGCTGTGGAAAAAGTTGACTCCATCTCTGTATATTGTGGATTTCTGCAGGAGAAGATAAGAAAGAGTATCAATGCCGATGACTATGACAGACCGCTCACAGGGCTGCATATCGTGGTGGACACGGGAAACGGTGCCGGCGGCTTTTTTGTGGAGAAGGTGTTGGACCCGCTCGGCGCGGACACGACGGGAAGCCAGTTCCTCGAGCCCGACGGTCATTTCCCGAATCATATACCAAACCCTGAGAACAGGGAGGCGATGGAGGCGATCAGACAGGCGGTGCTGGAGAACAAGGCGGATCTGGGCATCATATTTGATACGGACGTGGACAGAATGTCGGCGGTGCTTCCAAACGGCGACGAGGTGAACCGGGATGCGATCATCGCGATGATGACGGCGATCATCGCCGGGGATTACCCGGGCGGAACGATCGTGACGGACTCTGTCACCAGCGACAGGCTGACGCGCTTTATCGAGGGCATCGGCATGAAGCACCACAGGTATATGAGAGGGTACAAGAATGTCATCAATGAGTCGATCCGCCTGAACAGCGAGGGCGTGGTATCGCCGCTTGCGATCGAGACTTCGGGGCACGGTGCGCTCAGCGAGAATTATTTTCTCGACGACGGGGCGTATATGGCGGTGAAGCTGCTGATCGCGCTGGCGAAGGCGGCGAGGGAGGGCAAAGCGCTTGCCTCCTTCATCGAAACGCTCGAAAAAGGTTTTGAGGAGCGGGAGTACCGTTTCAAGATCCAGGGCGATGATTTCAAGTCCTATGGAAAGGATGCCCTGAGCACATTTGAGGCGCGCGCGAAGGAGAGAGGCTATCACATCGCCCCCAACTCTTACGAAGGCATTCGCATCACCTTTGACACGGACGAGGTGAAGGGCTGGCTGCTGCTGCGCATGTCGCTCCACGATCCGCAGATGCCGCTCAATATCGAGGGTGTCAGGGAGGGTGACTGCGACAGGCTCTTTGACATCGTGCTGGAGCTGCTCGACGGATTTGACAGGCTGGTGATACCCGCAAGATGACGGATCGGACAGGGAGGCTGTAGATGAGAATAGGAATGGGTTATGACGTGCACCGTCTGGTGGAGGGGCGTCCGCTTGTCATGGGCGGCGTGACGATACCGTACGAGCTGGGGCTGTTAGGGCACTCCGATGCGGACGTGCTGCTGCACGCGATAGCGGATGCGCTGTTAGGCGCCGCGGCGCTCGGCGATATCGGAAAGCATTTTCCGGACACGGATCCCGCCTACAAGGGGATCTCGAGTGTGATCCTGCTGGAGAAGGTCGGGAAGCTGCTGGAAGAAAATATGTTTTTTATCGAGAATATCGATGCGACGATCATCGCGCAGGCGCCCAAAATGCGTCCTCACATCGACCAGATGCGCGAGAATATCGCAGGGGCGCTGGGGATCAGCGCGGATCAGGTCAATGTCAAGGCGACTACGGAGGAGGGACTTGGCTTCACGGGGGAAGGAAGAGGAATCTCCGCGCAAGCGGTCTGCCTGCTCACAAGCCCGAGGGAGATGGCTACGATGGAGGCGGCTGACGCGAAGGAGCAGCGTTCCTGCGAGGGCTGTCCCGGGTGCAGTGTGCGGGAGCATGATTGAACTATGCGCCTGTACGAATATGAGATCGATGCAGAGAAGGAAGACGGTTGGATTGGGATATGGATCAGGTAATCGGGGATCGGGAAGCCGAGAGGACTATCATCGATAAAATAGAGCGGGATCACGGCATCGCTGTTTTGCGCGGGGAGCCCGCAAACACCATCACTTTTTCGACGCAGGCGGATGGGGGACTGTCCGCGCTCGAACTTGTGCTGCGCGTCGCGGCAGTGCGCCGGAATCCGACGGTTCTCGGCGCGAGACGTTTTCCGTGTATGGCAGATATCGAGCGCGTGGAGACGGGGCTGATCCGTGCAGTGGCAGCCAAGATCGGAAGAGCACACGTCTGAACT
>CAJUQU010000122.1 GCA_910588595.1 uncultured Lachnospiraceae bacterium
ATACGGCGACCACCGAGATCTACACTCTTTCCCTACATGACGCTCTTCCGATCTCGTCAGCATCATAGATCTGAAAACCGACGATGTTCTTTCCTTCATCATACACCGGAACACCGCCAGCCACAAGGATCTGCCCCTTCTCTACCCAGTCACCGGCTTTCACCTTGGGCACGCCGTTTCTTGTCACGATCGAGGTGATCGTTCCTGCTTCGTTCGCAATGATATTTGTCCCCCGTGTTTTGATCTGCACAGGCTCCGATTTTTCATTCTCCTTGATCTCCACATAAAGCTTTGTGCCTTCAAAATAAATAGAGGTCCATGTCACGTTCTGAAATGTCTCTCTGAGCTTCTTTTCTTTTTCCTCGCAGTTAATGCTGCTTTTCTTCATTCCGTAATGTATCGATTCCTGCTCCAGAAAATCCGACAGCTCATCGTCACTCACCTGGAGATTGCCGACATACTCGATCGCCCACACATAATCGGTCACATAGTTTAGCAGTGCCAGACATAGGAACACTCCTGCAAAAAAAATAATCCTTTTCTTGATAAAAGGAAAATAAAAAGGCAGTCCTTTCTTTTTGACCACATGCACTTTCGTTCCTGTTTTTTTCAGCAGCGGAGGCATCTTTAAAAAATCAGCAGCGTACGCCTCACACATACAGATGTCCTTCTCCTGCTCCTTTTCTCTCCGAATTCCCCACAGATCAATATTATGCATCCTGCACATATTGAAAAAGCGTTCCATGTAGTCCCCATCAACCCTGATGACCAGAAACCCTCTGACAAATCGCATCCATCCATTCTGCAAGAGCTCCACCTCAAACTTCCCAGGAACTGCTGTCAGTTCCTTATCACCTTGACTTCCATGATCTGCCCTGATATTTTCATGTCCTCATTTGAATAGTACTCTATCGTAAGGCAGTCCCCACAGACACAATATTTCACATTGCTGCCCTTGATCAATATACTGTGGCAGGTGTAGGATATGATCCCCTTGAAATTCTCAATGAAAAGCTCCGATGCCCCCACCATATGGAAGAGCGTAGCGTTGACCACCATATCTTTGGGCAGCGAAAATGCATCTGCAAAACGCTCCCCCGCACTCATCACATCCTGTTTAAAAATATCACGTCTGTTCATATCAGCACCCAAAAAATGAAGTATAGGTTTTCTATACTTCATTCTATGTCTTTTATTCTATTACTATTCCCTTGATGAGCGGCTTTTTTTCCACCGGTTCTTCATCGATCGTGTACGCCTGCAGAAATCTTTCCTTTGCCATATCAAGCTTCGCCTGGTCATTGGCGTGGATCGTGGCGAGGGATTCCCCCTTCTTGACCGCGTCCCCGACTTTTTTGTGCAGCACAAGCCCAACGGACAAGTCGATCGCACTCTCCTTTGTCTCGCGCCCGCCGCCCAATATCAGCGAGCAGATCCCGATCTCGTCGCACACGATCCGCTGGATATAGCCGTCCGCTGGGGACTCGATCTCCTGCGTCATCGATGCCTGCGGAAGCTTTTCCGGGTGATACACCAGTTCTCTGTCCCCGCCCTGCGCCGCTATAAATTCTGCAAGTTTGTCCAGCGCGCTGCCGTTTTCGATGACCTCCCGCAGGATTTGCTCCGCTTCCTCCTCCGTCGCCGCCTCGCCGCCTGCCACAAGCATATACGAACCAAGTGTCAAACACAGCTCGACAAAATCTTCTGGTCCACAGCCTCTCAAGGTGTCGATCGCCTCCCGCACCTCCAGCGCATTGCCGACTGCACAGCCAAGCGGCTGATCCATATCGGAGACCACAGCGATCGTCTTTCTGCCCGCGCCGTTTCCGATCCTGACCATCTCACGCGCGAGTGCGAAGGAATCCTCCTGCGTCTTCATAAAAGCCCCGCTCCCGGTCTTGACATCGAGCACGATCGCATCCGCGCCAGCCGCAAGCTTCTTGCTCATGATGGAGGACGCGATCAGGGACATATTGTCGACCGTGGCAGTCACGTCCCGCAGCGCGTACAGTTTCTTGTCCGCCGGTGCCAGATCCGCCGTCTGCCCCATGATCGCGATCCCGATACGGTTGACATTCTCCTTGAACTGCTGTTCTGTGATCGCTGTGGAGAAACCGGAAAAACTCTCCAACTTGTCGATCGTGCCGCCCGTGTGCCCCAGACCTCTCCCGCTCATCTTTGCCACCGTGACACCCGCCGCGGCAACCATCGGTGTCAGCGCCAGCGAGGTCTTGTCGCCCACGCCGCCTGTGGAGTGCTTGTCGACCTTCACGCCGTGGATATCGCTCAGATCCAGCATATCACCGCTGTGCGCCATCTCCATCGTCAGCGCCAGTGTCTCGTCCGCATCCATTCCCCTGAAATAAATTGCCATCATCATCGCTGACATCTGATAATCAGGGATCTCCCCTTTCGTGTAGCCCTGCACCATAAAACGGATCTCCTCGCCGGTCAGCGCACTTCCGTTGCGCTTTTTCATGATCAGATCGTACATTCTCATGACATCGCCTCCTTTTCTTCATATCTTTTTAGCATCTTCTCTCAATCGCTCAGAAACTATACTTCCTTTGGCATTCTTCCGATCTCCCTGATACCGCTTCCATCTGTATTCATGCGGTAAAATACCAAAAAATCACCTTCGCCGGACATTTTCACGACGATCTCATCCCCGCTGATCTCATACTGCAGATCTATGTACGGGATTGTGCCTTCCAGGACTTCCTGCCCTGCTTTCGGATAGCGGTATTCGTATAAAGTCTCCTTACCCAAGCCGTCCGATCCGACCCTGCAGAGCCTGACACCTGTGTTTTCCTGCTGCCTCGCGATCTGTTCCTCTCCGTCCTGCACCGTGCTGCAGGTGACATCACCCTGTATATCGACAGCATAATAGATCTTTCCCTTGTAATACGCCATATTGTAGACGTCAATCTCAGCGTCTTCCTTTGCCAGGATCGATAAAACCTTGTCCTTCCGGCTGTACATGGCAAGATAATAAAACGCATTATCTTCGTCCGAAAACGTGTAGAGTGCACAGTCCTCGTCACTGTAATAAATATATGCTTCATCCGGCAGCACGACCAGTTCCTCTGAAAGCGCCACCTCCGGTCCAAATGTCATGTCTGCCACTTCCCAGTCTGTCACCCGGTTCGATGCAGCCACGCTGCGCCAGCCCGCCTGCTCCAGCGTCAACGGCTCATCCAGCTTCATCTCGTATGTCACATCGTATTCTCTCTGATCCGTATTTTCATTGAATTTTTCCCATTCGCCTACGCTTCTCTCCTTTCTGACACTCACACCGCTGTTCCAGTCATCCTCACGATACGATGTCGTGTAGTCCAGATACCCATACGTCTCCTCCAAAGCTGTCAGCCACCATTCTCCCCCGCGATACGTGTATGTATACCGATCCGTCCATCTCGATGCGCTGCCGCCGTACGAACAGGTGGTGAACGACGTCCCTTCCGCCGTCAACGGCTGATACGGATCGCCGTAAGCACCGCCCTCAACGCTTGTCGGTATCAGGTTGATATTCTGAAAGTCCAGACGATATCCGTCCGTCCCGTCACTGGCAACGGCAAACAGGATCCTTGGAAGACCTTCCCCGGTTTCGAGTACTCCCACATGATCCGTCACTCCGTCTTCATTATAGTCCAGCTCCACGCTGTCGAGAAGCACCCAGCCCTCCGGCACGAAATCACGGAGTCTTTCCCCCGTCCCGGGCAGCTGCGGTACTTCTGGGACAGGCTGGGACTCCGCCTCGCCCGCTGTCTCGATCTCATCCGATGACGCCACCTCCTCTGTGACGCTCTGACTCTCCAACGGTAAAGTGCTTTCTATCTCGGTCTCCGCTGTCGAATCTGCTCCGGAACCGCTCTCACAGCCTGTCAGCAGCAGTATACTGCTTGCGATCATCGCATGATCATAAAAATGATTCAGCCAGTGTTTTTTGTTCTCTGCCGATGTATTCAATACTTTCGTTTCCTCCATACACTCTTCAACTTTTCACCGTAAAAACCGGTTCCAGCCGCGCCACTGGCGCTGCCATATCATGTGCTGTGTGCACTGCAATGACCTCGTCGATGTCTTTGTAAGCATATGGTGCCTCTGCCCGGATCGTGTCTTCCCACTTTTTGAGAATATCCTGTCTGCCCTTCAGATCATTTCGATCCGGATCGATCGGCGTGATGACATGGAACTTTTCCATAAAATGGCAAAATGCATCGTCATTCCCTTTAATAGCATCCCCGCGGGATTTTTTACGCCCGGCGCCGTGACTCGCGCTCCATAGAGAGTCCGCGTTCCCCAGCCCGCGGAGCAGATAACTTGAACTGCCCATGGAACCGGGAATCATCACAGGCTCTCCATAATAGGCAAATTCCGTCCCCTCCATCTGCTCACAGCCGCCGGCACAGCAGGCTCCCTTACGATGGATAAAGTAATCTTCACCGTCAACCTGCTTCTTCCAGATGAAATTGTGCGGTGCATCATAGAGCAGCTCCATATCGCATGCCCCCAGCACCTGCGAAAAAACCTCCTGAATCATAAACCCAAGAAACAAACGGTTCGCAAATCCAAAATTCGCAGCATTTCCAGAAACCGACCAGAACCGTGTCCACGCATTCTGCACTGTACAGGATTCCGGTATCGGATAGATCTTATTCTCCGGGTGCATCAGCCCAACCGGATAAATATCCTGGCAGATCTTACGGTTGAGCAGACCGCTGTGATGGCCGATCGTCAGGGAACCCGTGTGCAGCATCACAACCACCGCACCCTTTTTCAGATTCCATGCATTTGCAGTCTGACCATCATAGATCTCGGCAACCCGCTGCACTTCCAGAAAATGGTTGCCGCCGCCAATCGTCCCGATCTGGTCATCGTAAGTCAGCTGGTCATAACTGCCGATAAAATCCTCCAGCCCCTCCGTATCCGTTGTTTTCAGACTCCCCCGAAACACCGTGCGGTTCAGCCACTTCTCCTGGATCTCAGGCTGATAGTACCGCCACAGACCACTCTTATCACTGTCATGATGCGTTTCCAACAAACCTTCCAGCCCATATCGAAACAACGCCTCCCGCTGTCTTCCCGTCATTGGGATCTGTCTGCCGCCCTCAAAAAAGATATGGCGTATCTTGCTTGTCAATTCGGGCAGTTTTTCGTGGATCTTCTCTTCTGACAGATCCGTTGTGTAAAACCGCATACCGCAATTGATATCATTTCCCATCGCCTGCGGAACCACAAATCCCTTAGTCATCATCACTGTTCCGATCGGGATCCCCGCTCCCTTATGAAAATCCGGCGTCAGGATCAACTTCTCGATCTGCGGTTCCACTCCCTGAAAACGGCCTGGCACGGATGTTAGCCTTTCTAGTGTCTCCTCCAGCGCTGTCATCTGATACAGCTCTGCCACAGCGTTCTTGTCCGGCGCAGTTTCCTCCAGCAGATAACATGAGATGACATTTCTTCTATCTTTCCACTCTATTTTATGTTCCATAAATCCCCTTTAATGAATTTTACAGTTCTCCTTTTTCATGCAGCCCGTTCGCATAGCGCACTGACCCCATCGCATCTTTGGAATAGAAATCCGCTCCGATCATGTCCGCGTACTCCTGCGTGAGCACCGCACCGCCCACCATGATTTTGCAGTCCGCCCCATTCTCGCGCAGAAGCCTGATCGCAGCCTCCATATTCACAACTGTAGTCGTCATGAGTGCACTGAGTCCCACCAACTTAACATCCTGTTCCTGTACTGTTTGCAGGATCAGCTGCGGATCAACGTCTTTGCCGAGATCGATCATGTCGAAACCATAGTTTTCAAGCAGTGTTTTGACAATATTTTTTCCGATATCATGGATATCGCCCTTCACAGTGGCGATCACGATCTTTCCCTTGCTCTCGCTGTTCTTTCCCTGTTTCGACAAAGCTGCCTTGATCGCTTCGAAAGACGCTTTTGCGGCATCCGCACTCATCAAAAGCTGGGGGAGGAACATTTTTTTCTCCTCAAAACCTTTTCCGACCACATCCAGCGCCGGGATCAACTTTTCGTTGATGATAGTCAGGGAATCCATGTTCTGTTCGAGCAGCCTGACTGTCGCTTCATGGGCACTTTCCGCCAATCCCTTCACGATCGCCTCGTCAAGTGTCAGTTCGTGATTCGGGGCAGGCGCAGCTGCGGGCTTGTCCGATGTCTGTGACGCCGCTTTTGCGATATATTCCATACACTGGTCATCCTCACCGATCAGTGCATTAAAACTGTAATACGCTGCCATCATCGGCTCACTGGAAGGATTTACAATACCGGCACTCAGACCATTGTGCATCGCCATGGTAAAAAATGCGGTGTTGATACGGCTCCTCTCTGGTAGTCCAAATGAGATGTTGGACACGCCAAGTACTGTATGGAGTCCTAATCCATACCGGATCCGGCGCAGGGCTTCCAATGTGATATTGGCATTGTCCTGTCCTGTGCTGATCGTGAGTACGAGCGCATCCATCACAAGATTTTTCTTTGGAATCCCATACTCAGCAGCCTTTTTGACAATTTTCTCTGCTATCTGTACCCGCCCTTCGACAGTCTCGGGAATCCCCCCTTCATCAAGACACAGGCACACCAATACTGCACCATACTTCTTTGCGATCGGAAAGACACTCTCCATGGATTCCCTTTTGCCGTTCACAGAATTCAACATCGGTTTTCCATTATAGTAGCGCAGCCCCCGCTCCATCGCCTCCGTGTCAGATGTGTCGATCTGCAGCGGCAGGTCAATGATCGCCTGTATACCAGTGACGGCCTCCTGCATAAGCTGTGGCTCATCGATTTCCGGAAGTCCTACATTGACATCAAGGATATGCGCACCATTTTCCTCCTGCGCAAGCCCTTCTTTGTAGATATACTCCATATCATGATCCCGAAGTGCCTGCTTAAACTTCGATTTGCCGGTTGGATTGATTCGCTCCCCGATGATCAGCGGTTTTCTGGTAAAATACACTGCGTGATTATAAGATGACACAACTGTCATTTCTTTATCGCTTACCGGCTTGATATCCATATCCCCGCAAAGCTCCACGACTCGCCGGATATGTGCCGGTGTTGTTCCGCAGCACCCTCCGACCGCACTTGCCCCCATTTCGACCAGCGTCTTAACACTCTGTGCAAACGCATCCGGCTCCACATTAAAAATCGTCTGTCCGTTGACAACAACAGGAAGGCCCGCATTGGGATTGATCACGATCGGAAGCGAGCAGCACTGGGTCAACTGTGGCAGCAGTCTTTTCATCTGTTCGGGTCCCAGACCACAATTGAATCCAATCGCATCTACGCCCAGTCCCTCAAGCATGGCAACTGCACTTGCCACGTCCCCTCCTGTCAGAAGCTTTCCGTTTTCATCAAAGATCATGGTGACTACAACTGGCAGACTGCTGTTTTCCTTTGCCGCCAGAACAGCTGCTTTTATCTCATAAGTATCACTCACCGTCTCGATCAGGATCAGATCCGCTCCTGCATTGTCACCCGCTGTCACGATCTCTCTAAATGTATTGTATGCCTCATCAAAAGTGATTTCGCCAAGCGGCTTTAACAGCTTACCGATCGAACCGATATCGAGTGCGGAATACCTAGGATAAGTATTTTCGTTCAGCTCTGCTATCGCCTCCTTGGTGAGCCGGATCCCCGCTGTCACCAGCTCGTCCACAGTGTAGTCGGAATCTTTGCACTTATAAGCATTCACGCCAAAAGTATTCGCAGAGATTATGTTGCATCCTGCCGAAAGATACTCCTTGTGAATCTGCCGGATGATTTCCGGGTGGAGTATATTCCATGTCTCAGGAACTTCCCCGGGCTGAAGTCCGCGCTCCTGCAGTAAAGTCCCCATGCCGCCGTCAAAAAACAGTATTTTTTTGCCTAGTAATTTTCTAAAATCCATCGCGATCCCCCATAACTTTTATACTTCTCGAAACTCACAATCTATCTTGTCACAATCCTTGCATTTGCCGATATGACAGCTCTGCGGATTTGTTGTCATCCCGATCAATGCGCTCACACTCTTCGTTGGATACATCAGCAGGCTGTCCGTGAGTGTAAGTCCTATGCGCCTGGAACATTCCAATTCCTCAAAGATGACCTTCTGGTAAGGCAGCGGCAGATCTCCGTACCCCGGACTGAAACGCGGTCTCAGATACAATCTCCTGTCGTCTGTCGATATCTCTTCACAGATCCGTTCCTGAAGGATATTGCAGTACGCCTCGATACTGGCTGCACCGCATGCCTGCGTGATCGTCGCCTTTGTCATGTTCAATATCTCATATTTTTGCAGGAGCTTGTCCGCTTGAAGTCCCAGTGTCGCAGCGATCAGGATCACATAACCGCACTGGGAAAGGTTCGCCGCCAGATTCCGGCTCTCAAAAGCGATCGTTCTCTTCTCTCCCCTCAAAACCACTACACACTCCGAAGTGCTGCAAGTGTAGATTTTATAGACATTTTTGGGCTGTATCACATCGATCAGCTCCAGAAGTACTTCCTTGATCACAGTGTCCACACTGCTATCCGGAGTCTTTGCGCCATATCCCAGATATCTGTATATCTCCCTGATATTAACTCTCTTATAAATATCTTCATTTCTTATTTTCATGTACTATACTCCATTCAGACAGCTATGGGCGCGCAGCATTGCTGCGCGCCCAGCCGATTTAAGACTACTTATTGTCTTCCTTCTCCTCACATCCACAGGTGTTGTTGTCTCCAAATCCAGCAAACCCACGAGGCTGTATCATCTCGTTGCCACAACCACATCCGCTGCTTGGAGGCGCGCAGGGAGGAACGACTGGTGTCGGAAATACGGGATCGCAGCAGGACGAATCATTATCGCGGTCACAACCACATGAACACATGCAATTATTACGATTGCCGCCATTTCCACAGAAACACCACAGTAAGATAATCCAAAACCAACAATTCATAAAAACAACTCCTCATGCATCAAGCACTTTTTCTAATACTTAATATATGAGGAGTATTCATTTCGGTTACTTGTATCTCTTTTTTATTATTCCAATATTTTGCCTTCTTATTTTGGAAATAATTTTTCTACGAATATAGCACATCGTGTACGCTTCACCCTGCTCCGCCAGCATATACAGCAGTTTTTCAAGCTTTCTCCTGGTTACTGGATGAATAAAGTTCTCAGAATTACCGCTAAGGTAATATTTCAGCGGCATATCATCTGTATACTTTTCCCTGTTATAATTTTTGGATGCAGCTACCCTGTCGATAAACATCTCAACGATATATCGATCCGGCATCTTTGCCGGAATGATCCCGTCACCTGCATGGGCGCTGTAGTCCATCCAATATTCATAATGATGTTTATTCCGCCCTTTGTGATGCAGCCACGCTGATGAGTATCCCATCTCCTTCCGCTCCGCATTATTGGGACTCTGCGTTCCCTGATAATACCTTGCTCCCACAATAAATTCGCTTGGCATATACTTGGAAAGATCATGCAGCAATCCCTGCCGATACAATCCTACAGAAAAGCATCCTTTCATCACCATAAATTTATGATGTGTAATTGTCTTAAAATGTTTCCAAATATGCACTGCTGCTTACCTCTTTTGACTCCTCTTATTCTTAATATTTTTTACGCCTGCCGCACACTCGGTCTTTTCTGACACAGGTGTCACATTTTTTGTCTGTGCCTGCGCCGTCTTCTGTTTGATCTCTGTCTCCGTCATCTTTCTCCCCGCCAAAATAGAGACACTTCTCGGAGAGACATCGATATATTCCATATTTTTCTCTTCATCAGATACTACACTGTTCAACGCCGTACTGATCATAGAGATCCATCTATGATCTGCGATGGACGGCAGCGCAAAACGATGTGAATTCCAATGCATGTTGTAGGCAATATAGATATAATCGCCATCACCCTTGTCATCCTGCCCGCAATACATGATACCAATATGTCTATTGTAATTCTCCAGCTGCGCTTTCCACGCCTCTTCTCCATGATATGATAGATCCGGATAGCCCTGATCATACCTGTCCAGCATCGTAAGATTCTCTTTCAAGTGCAGAATACTGTGCTCTTTCCTAAAAGCGATCAATTCTCTTACATATTGATACAATTCTTGATTTCTGACAAGATTCCTCCAGTCAACCCACCCGGTCTCATTGTCCTGACAGTAACAGTTATTATTGCCATACTGGCTGTTTCCAAACTCATCCCCCGCAAGCAGAAGGGGAGTTCCCTGTGCAGTGAACAGAAAACCAAGCGCATTTTTCATCTGCTTGTTTCGAAGCTGTTTTACCGACTTCCTGCGCGATGGTCCCTCCACGCCGCAGTTCCAGCTGAAATTGTAATTGGTTCCGTCCGTATTGTTCTCACCGTTTGCCTCATTGTGTTTCTGCTCATAAGACACCAGGTCATTTAAGGTATATCCGTAATAATTTGTTATATAATTGACAACACCGCATTTG
>CAJUQU010000123.1 GCA_910588595.1 uncultured Lachnospiraceae bacterium
AGAGCACTCGGCTGTTAACCGAGTTGTTGTAGGTTCGAGCCCTACTCGGGGAGTTTATTTTAGATAATTTATCTGTCATAATATGTGTTGATTATGAATATAATATAGTATGGCGCAGTAGCCAAGCGGTAAGGCGTGGGACTGCAACTCCCTGATCACCGGTTCAAATCCGATCTGCGCCTCTCAAATAAAAAACCTGAGAAATATTTCTCAGGTTTTTTATTTAAGTACAGATCATTTTGAGGAAATATACCGCTAAGAAATAGCCTGTGACAATGAGCTTGATTAACAATTTCTTAGCGGAGAATAATCAATTATGTGATGAGCAGTCCGATCATTCGTACCAGCAGTGCGGCGGTCCAGGCGATGATACATTGCCACACAACTACATAGATTGCCCATCTGCACCCCAATTCCCGTTTGATGGAAGCGATGGCAGCTACACAGGGCGTGTATAGCAGGCTGAATACGAGCAGGGAAGCGGCAGTCAGTGAATTCATGGCAGCTGCAACACCACCCTCTGCGCCAAACAGCACTTCCAGGACGGAGACAACGCTTTCTTTTGCCATGAAACCACTGATCAGTGCGGTGCAGATGCGCCAGTCGTCCAATCCAAGTGGTTGAAAGAGCGGCGCGATCAGACCAGATATGGCAGCCAAGATACTGTCGTGTGAATCCGTAACCATATTAAAATGAAAATTAAAGCTTTGCAGGAACCACACTATGATGGTCGCGATCAATATGACGGAGAAAGCCCGCTGCAGAAAATCCTTTGCCTTTTCCCACAGGAGTTGTAGTACATTGCGGGTGCCTGGCAGACGATAGTTCGGCAGCTCCATGACAAAGGGTACTGCTTCGCCTTTAAATATGGTTTTCTTGAAAAAGAGAGCTACAAGGATTCCGACAAAAATCCCCAATAAATACAATCCGGTCATGATCAGACCGCCCTTATGAGGAAAAAAGGCATTTACAAAAAAGGCATAAATCGGCAGCTTTGCGGTACAACTCATAAATGGAGTGAGCAGTATCGTCATTTTGCGGTCACGCTCGCTAGGCAGGGTGCGGGTGGACATGACTGCGGGCACAGTACAGCCAAAACCGATCAGCATTGGCACGATACTACGCCCGGATAATCCCATCTTTCGAAGCAGCTTATCCATGAAGAAGGCGACACGTGCGACATATCCGCTGTCCTCTAACATGGAGAGGAAAAAGAACATGGTCACGATGACCGGCAGGAAACTGAGAACGCTGCCGACACCCTCAAATATACCATTGATGATCAGACTGTGGATCGTGCGGTTGACATTACCGGCAGTCATGGCGTTGTCAGCAAATACAGCGAGAAGTTCGATGCCGCTGGCTAGCAGATCCTGCATCCATGCACCGATAACATTAAATGTCAGGTAGAATACAAGTCCCATGATCATAACAAACACTGGAATAGCGGTATATTTGCCGGTCAGAATCCGGTCAATACGCTGGCTGCGCAGGTGTTCTTTGCTCTCATGTGGTTTGGTGACGCACTGATTACATATTTTATGGATATAGGCGAATCGCATATCAGCCATGGCTGCGCTTCGGTCCATTCCGCGTTCTTTTTCCATTTGAAGGATAATGTGTTCCAACATTTCATTTTCATTTTGATCGAGATGCAGGCGATCCAGGATCAGGCTGTCACCTTCGATGATCTTGCTTGCAGCAAAACGAACGGGAAGTCCGGCGTGCAAGGCATGGTCTTCGATCAGATGGATGACCGCATGGAGACAGCGGTGTACAGCTCCTCCGTTGTCATTCTGGTCGCAAAAGTCCTGACGAAGCGGTTTTTCCTGGTATTTAGCTACATGGAGAGCGTGTTTGATCAATTCGTCTACACCCTGATTTTTGGCAGCTGAGATCGGCACCACAGGGATGCCAAGCATGGATTCCATGGCGTTTACATCGACGGTTCCCCCATTGCCTGCCATCTCGTCCATCATATTGAGTGCTAAGACTGTGGGGACATTCATTTCGAGCAGCTGCATGGTAAGGTATAGATTTCGCTCGATATTTGTGGCATCGACTATGTTGATAATACCGTTTGGATGATCATTCAGTACAAAATCGCGTGACACCAGTTCTTCATTCGTGTAAGGGGACATCGAGTAAATGCCCGGAAGGTCGGTGATTTCCGTATCAGAATAGCCGCGTATCGCGCCGTCTTTTCTGTCCACAGTAACACCCGGGAAATTTCCGACGTGCTGTTTGGAGCCAGTCAGCTGGTTGAAAAGAGTGGTTTTGCCACAGTTCTGGTTGCCGACCAGAGCGAAAGTCAGTTTGGTTCCGTCTGGAAGGGGGTTGCCGCTGCCCTTCGGATGAAAGATGCCTTCCTCACCCAGCCCGGGGTGCAAAGTTTTCTTGGCAGCCTTTTTCTTGGACTGAGTGCTTGATGTGATTGGATCCACAGCAATTTGTGCAGCATCGGCAAGGCGGAGCGTGAGCTCGTAACCTTGGATGCGCAGTTCGATCGGATCACCCATCGGAGCAAGTTTTACAACTGTGACTTCTGCGCCGGGGATCACGCCCATGTCCAGAAAGTGCTGCCTCAGTGCACCCTCGCCTCCAACGCTCTTCACTACAGCGGAATTTCCGATTTCAAGTTCCTTTAGTGTCATAATATCACTCCTCGTAAGCAAAAAATAATATATGTTTTCAATATGGAACGCATAGATATATGAAACTTCAATCTTATTTTAGTGGATATGGTCAGATAAAACAAGTCCCAAAAGAAGGGGTTTTTCTTGAAAAAGAAGGAAGAATCTATATAATAGAATATGTAGGGTTGGAAATTGATGTATTGCATTAATTTTAATGAATTCTTATGCATCATAAAAAGATTTGTACGAAAAGGAGTGTTTATCATGGGAAATAAGTATGATGAGAAAGCTTTTGTGAAGGGAGCCTATCAGGCGCTGATCGATAGAGGGATCATTACGGAGGATATGCTGATGCCGTCCACGGTGACGGACGAGATGATAGATGCATTTGAGCGGGAGTATGATGTGAAACTGCCGCCGCTTCTGCGCGCATATCTGCAGACATATTGCCATAATATCAACGGGCTTAAAGCACCTGTCCCGGGTGATGATCTGATCCATCGGAATGAAGATACGATGAGGCAGATCATGCATATGGATATCGATGAGATCAATGAGCTGAGCCAGGACGAGCTGCCGTACGTGGAACTGACCTGGTGTGACATGTTCCCGATTCCAGAGAAGGATCCGTTAAGCGTATTTCGAAGGGAGATAGAAGGAATTCGCGAGGTGGCAGACTGTATGGTGGAGGACGATCTGTCAGCAGCTGACGTTAAGCAGTTTATTCCGTTTGCGGACTGGATGAGTGCGGGACCGCTGTGCATTGATACCAGTATTGATGAAGATGAGGTCTCAAGTGAGGACGTTCAAACATGGCAGGTATGCTGGTTTGACCATGAAGAATTTCACTGGAAACAGCAGGGCGTGGAATATGTTGATGACGACGGGAATGTTGTCGGAGATACAAGAATGGCAGATTTCAGGTGTTTTCTGCGGTTGTATTTCTATGGGATTTATGACAAGAATTATGAAGTGCAGTCAGAGGAGTCTGGGGAGGACGTGCCGGATAAGAGCGAGTGGTGCACTGTAGGTGGATACTGAGTGCTGACCTGATCCATACAGTCTGAAAAAGCGGGATGGGACGCCGTAAAATGAGCTACCGTGGGTATTTTTGTTTGAGTTTGGATTGGATATAGTCGACACCGCTCGCTATTTGGTTTGAGATTGGGTCCATATTGGTTACAGTTCAGCCCAGGACTTCGCACTACGCTGCGAAGTCCGTGAGAAAGCATAGCGGCCTAGATGCATCAAGCCACGGTACGTGGCTTTGACATCCGCGAAGCAGTTTTTGCATGGCTTGATGCTTATAACAGGAAGCCGAAGGCTGAACTGTTACCCATATTGTGTTCTGTATGTGTGAAACTGTTGACGAACCGCATATTTTCCTTTATAATTGTTTTAAAAAAAATACAATGTTTTCCATGGAACCAACAGGGCAGCCGCGCCCGTTTGACTTTGCATGAAGAATATTATATAGTACAAAAAGGGGAAACGGATGGAAAAACGAAATTACAGGGCAAGGGCGAAAATCAATCTGGCGCTTGATGTATGTCGTCGTCTCGAAAATGGATATCATGAAGTGAAGATGGTCATGCAGACAGTTGATCTCTATGATGAGTTGGAATTTAAGATAAGAAATGATCCGGATATCATATTGTCTGTGAGCAGTAAAGACTATCTGGGTGATCTGGAGAACAACCTGATCTTCCGCGCAGCGAAGCTTATGAAACATCAGTTCGACATACAGTCTGGCGTGGAGATCAAGCTCAAAAAGAATATTCCTGTAGCAGCGGGTATGGCTGGCGGGAGTACGGACGCAGCAGCGACAATGCTTGCCATGAACGAGTTGTACGAGCTTGGGCTCTCCAAAGAACAGCTCATGGATATGGCAGTGAGACTTGGTGCGGATGTTCCTTTTTGCATTATGGGAGGCACTGCCCTGGCAGAGGGGATCGGGGAGCAACTGGCACCGCTCCCGGCACCGCCAGAGGCTGTGCTGCTGATCGTGAAGCCGCCGATCATGGTGTCGACACAATGGGTTTATGAACATCTGCGCCTTGACGCGCTGGAGCGTCATCCGGATATAGATGGCATGATCACTGCCTTGAACCAGGGGAATTTAAAGGGAGTCACTGACCGCATGGAAAATGTGATGGAAACTGTGACGGAGAGAGAATATCCCATCATCACTGATATCAAGAAAATGATGCTTGGCAATGGAGCGATGAACGCTGTCATGAGCGGGAGCGGTCCAAGTATCTTTGGCGTTTTTATTGAGGAGGATGCAGCAAGGGCGGCAGCTGTATATGTCAATCAGACACTTTTGACAAAGGGAATTGATGCACAGGTAAACGTTACAAGATTTTATAAACACGCTCTGAACCAAGATTCGTGATTGGAGGACAGATATGAGCATGATGAAGGACGATGAATATTTACCGCTCAGGGATGTGGTGTTCAATACGCTGCGTCAGGAGATTCTCACCGGTAAGCTCAAACCCGGAGAGCGCCTGATGGAGATCCATCTAGCGAACAAGCTTGGTGTGAGCCGCACGCCGATACGTGAGGCGATCAGGAAGCTGGAGCTTGAAGGTCTGGTGATCATGATACCAAGGCGCGGGGCAGAGGTTGCGCAGATCACGCTCAAGAGCCTGCAGGATGTCATGGAAGTACGGCGTGCTTTGGATGTGCTAGCGGTCGAGCTTGCCTGTGAGCGGATGGGGCAGGAAGCGTTGGACAGTCTGTATCAGGCGTGTGAGAATTTCCGCGCGGCTGTCAAGACGAAGGACACGAGGAAACTGGCGGAGGCGGATGTAACATTTCATGACAAGATCGTGTTGTCCACCGGAAACGCGAGGCTGATACAGCTGGTCAGTAACCTGTCAGAGCAGATGTATCGTTACCGTTTTGAATATCTCAAAGATGCATCATCACATGAGATGCTGCAGCAGGAACATCTGGAAATGTATCAGAGCATTTTAAGAAAAGACAAGGTCACAGCGGCGAATGTGGTGAAAAAACACATTGATAATCAGGAGGAAGCCATAATAAAGCAGCTTCAGCTTGAACGGGATGATCGGAAAAAAAATGTATAAACGTTTGATTTATGTCCATACTTACTGATAGAAGCAAATGGGAGGTATGGACATATGTTATTATGGAATAAGTATCTGAAAAATATACTGATGGTTCTGGGTGTGGTGTTGTGGGTTGGTGCACTTAGCCCCGAGATCTTTATGCAGGCAGGGCTGGGATGCATCCTTGACGAGAACGGCGAGGAGCTCACAGCGGAGGATGCAAAAGAATTTATGGAGGCCTATTTCTACGGAAATCAGACTCAGGGGGAAGCCTCAGTAGAGATAAGTTATAAATTTGCGTTGTTGGAATGGATGCAATAGATCTGATAACGCAGGGGCATAAGTTTGCTGATTGGTATGCGTGCCAGTGCGCGCAGGGGGGATAGCTATGACAAAGGAAGTATTGGTATCCATACGTGGACTTCAATTTGTTGACAATGAGATCGGACAGTCGACTTCCGACGAGGAACTTGACCAGATCGAGACGATCTGTCCTGGGGAATACTATTATCGAAATGATGCACATTACATACGTTATGAGGAAATCATGGAAGACTTTCCGGAATCTATCCGGAATATGATCAAGTTGAAGAAAAAAGAATTTTCACTCTGGAAAAAGGGACCGGTCAATGTGCAGCTGGTATTTTCCGAGGGGAAAAAAACCATGACAGATTATTTTACCCCTTTCGGAAATATCTTAGTCGCGATGGACACAAGGGAAGTCAATGTGACAGAAAGCGAGGACTGTCTGGAAATACATATTGTCTATGGACTCGAGGCGAATTATCAGTTCATAGCAGACTGTAATATCACGATCGAGATCAAGAGTCTTTCAGGCAGCCAATGACGGATCTGCTCACTGCATCGGTTCTTGCGGATTGTCCCGGCGGATCTCATCGAGCAGATGCTTCATGCGCCGCTCCATCTCGGAGAGTTCTCCGGAGTAGTTGCGAAATGCGTCAGTGGTTTCATCGGGCGTCTCTCCCTTGTAACAGATGCGGTGCTCCATGCTTGCCCACAGGTCCATGGCGAGCGTGCGAAATTGTATTTCTACAGGATAGTACTGCATGCCTTCAATGCGGTATACAGGAATGCCCAGAACCATATGATAACTCTTGTATCCGCTGTCCTTGGGATAGTGGATATAGTCGCTTTCTTTTAGGATCAGCAGGTCGGTTTGTGTCTTTACGAGAGAGAGAATGCTGAAAATATCCTCCACAAAATAACAGATCACGCGGATTCCGGCGATGTCTGTCAGGTTATCTTTTGCGGTGTAAGCCGTGACAGGGAGACTTTTGCTGGAAAGCTTTTTCTCGATGCTCTTTCGGCTCTTGATGCGTGCCTGTATATTATGGATCGGATAGTCTCTGTATTTTTTGCGGTAGTCTTCATTCAATCCGTTCATGCGGACCTCGAGCCTTGTCATGGCTTCCCTGTAAGGTTCCACGAGCTGATCGTACTCTTCCTGAGGGATACGCTCTATTTTAGAAGGTGATATAAAAGAGAGAGCCTTTGGCGGTTCATAGATACCTTCACTGTTCATTTCCTTCAGTATATCATTTTGAAATTCATTTTTCCTTGCGATCAAAATTTCCGCCCCCTGATGCATGCAGTTATATTGATAAATTGAATGGACTCTTTTTTGCCACTCTAATATATTATGCATATTTTTGTGATTGTTTCATACAAAAAACAGGTAACATAAGGATATGCGTGAAGCTTCTGCATGCTTTATTACTTCTATATATTCAATATAGCTCAAAAGTCGTGTGAAAGCAATGAGAAATGTATAAAATTAACAAAAAAATTATGAAATGGTCATACTTTTTGTTAAATATGTGTTATTGCACAAAAAACACAAGAAAACAATGTATAAAAATAGTGGAAAAGACAGTGGGGTTGGTGCTATACTATACTCATATGATGGCAGGACAGCAAGAGCATAAATATAATGATCGCATGAATTTTTATTAATTATAGTGTGTTTGAAACACACGTATGGGAAAGGAAGGGCAGGAAGTGAAGATTGCACTGATCAATGAGAACAGCCAGGCGGCAAAGAACGCCATGATCTGCGAGACGCTCAAGAAGGTCGTGGAACCGATGGGGCACGAGGTATTTAATTATGGGATGTACACTGCGGAGGACGCGCATCAGCTGACGTATGTGCAGAACGGGATCCTGGCAGCGGTATTATTGAATTCCGGGGCGGCAGATTTTGTTATAACAGGCTGCGGCACGGGCGAGGGCGCGATGCTTGCGTGCAACGCATTTCCCAAAGTGCTCTGCGGGCATATCGAGACGCCGCTCGACGCGTATCTGTTTTCTCAGGTGAATGACGGGAACTGTGTGGCGCTTCCGTTTGCGGAGAATTTCGGCTGGGGCGGGGAGCTCAATCTCGAATACATATTCGAAAAATTGTTCTGCACACCGGGCGGCGGCGGATATCCGAAAGAGCGCGTTGTGCCGGAGCAGCGAAACAAGAAGATCCTCGACGAGGTGAAGACGGTCACGCACGCGGATCTGTGCGACATCCTGCCAAAGCTTGACAGGGAGCTGTGCAAGGGAGCGCTGAGCGGTGAGAAGTTCAGGGAGTATTTCTTTGCAAACTGCAAGTGTGACAAGGTTGCGGCGGCTGTGAAGGAGATCATCGGCGAGTAAAATGTGAGATCGGAGACTTCACATGGCGAATGTGGGCATTCGATCCAATTCGCGGGTTATGGATAACATGGAGGGATAACATGCTGCTGGATAAGATTTATTACACGGTGGACAGTCTCGAGGGTGACTACGCGTATCTCAAGAAGGACGGCGACGTGTCGGATGAGACAAAGTGCGTTGCGCGCGCATTGCTGCCGCCCGAGATCGCGGAGGGATCCCGGCTGGTCTATGAGATGATGGAATACAGTCTGTCAGATTAGGGAGCTGCAGTAAAGTATTCTATGAGATGATGGAGTACAGTCCTGTCAGGTTAGGGAGCTGCAGCAAAGTTTTTCTTCGAGTGCAGACAAATACAGGGCAATGCCGTACGGCGAGGTAAGGATCTGTGGGAAACAAGGGAGGGACTGTCGGCAAAGGGGCTCACTTCAGATTGCGTAGGATATCTCTTTGAGAGTGCATGTCAAAAACGCAGGCGCAGCGGGATGCGGCGAGGCTTTTTGACATGTGTAGCCGGAGAGATAGACAAGTCAAGATGCATAGGCTATTTCTGTACAGTTCTTAAGGAAAGATGGGATTTGAGATGAGAGACAGGACCGCGGACAGTATTGTGAAAGAGACGTTACATATGGCGTGGCCTGCGGTGTGCGAGTCCTTTTTCGTGTCGCTGGCGGGCATGATCGATTCGCTGATGGTGAGCTCCATCGGCTCGTATGCGGTGGCGGCGGTGGGGCTTACCACACAGCCCAAATTCATGGGGCTTGCGCTGTTTATCGCGATGAGTGTCTCCATATCGGCGCTTGTCGCCAGGCGGCGCGGCGAGCAGAAGAAGGATGAGGCGAACCGGATCCTGCTGACGGCGCTTTTGTTTATCCTGGTGTCTGTGGCGGCGGTGTCCGCGCTCTGTGTGCTCTTTGCCAACCAGATCATCCGTTTCTGCGGATCCGCGGAGGACACACATGACACGGCTGTCATATATTTTCGGATCATCATGGGCGGTATGGTCTTTAACGTGATCTCGATGGGGATCAACGCGGCGCAGAGAGGGGCGGGCAACACGATCATCGCCATGAGGACGAATATCACCTCAAACGTGGTGAATGTGCTTGGCAATTACCTGCTGATCAACGGTCATCTGGGATTTCCGGCGCTCGGGATCCACGGGGCGGCGATCGCCACGGTATTCGGCACCGTGGTGGCGTGTGTCATGAGCGTCTGTTCGCTGTTTCCAAAGGACAATTTTGTGAGTATACCGTATATCGTCAAAACGCGGGTCAGGGCTTCCGCGCAGACGCTGGGACATATCATCAGGGTGGGGTATTCGGTCTTTATCGAGCAGGTGCTGATGCGCGTCGGTTTCATGTCCACCGCGATGATGGCGGCGGGAATGGGAACCGCTGCGATGGCGGCGCACCAGGTCGGCATGAACATCCTGGGACTGACGTTTTCCTTCGGCGACGGGATGCAGGTGGCGGCTGTCGCGCTGATCGGCAGGAGTCTCGGCGAAGGGCTTCCGAACGAGGCAAAGGAGTACGGAAAAGTCTGCAGGCGCATCGGCATGTGCATCTCGGTGGCGCTTGCGGTGATCTATCTCTTTGGCGGGGAGACGCTCTATCGGATGTTCTTTGAGGAGGACTACATTGTCGCTTACGGTGTGCAGATCATCCATGTCATCATCTTCATAGTACTGTTCCAGGTATCACAGGTCATCTACATGGGCTGCCTGCGCGGTGCGGGCGACACGGCTTATACGGCGATGGCGTCGACCGTCAGTGTCACTGTGATCAGGACGCTCTTTTCTTACGTGTGCGGCATCGCGCTCGGCTGGGGGATCACCGGCATCTGGCTCGGTGTGCTGGCGGATCAGATCTCGCGCTTTCTGTTTGCCTCGATCCGGTTCAAGGCGGGCAAGTGGACCAGGATCAAGATCTGATGTCGCGTTACAGTTCAGCCCAGGACTTCGCACTACGCTGCAAAGTCCGTGAGAAAGCATAGCGACCTAGATGCATACATCCGCGAAGCGGTTTTTGCATGGCTTGATGCTTGTAACAGGAAGC
>CAJUQU010000124.1 GCA_910588595.1 uncultured Lachnospiraceae bacterium
CGATCTGACCACCGCAGTGATAAATTTGCCGTAGTACAGGGTGACATCGCCCGTGATATTCCACGCGAGCTGGTCGAAGTTCATGCCGCCGAACAGACCGAGAACCGGGTTGATAATGTCATTTACCAGAGAAGAGACGATGCTGGTAAAGGCGCCGCCGATGATGATACCGACAGCCATGTCCATCACATTTCCCTTGCTGATAAACTTCTTGAATTCCTCCAAAAACTTTTTTAACATGCGAGCACTCCTTTTTGTGAGATTGTACCTTGCCAGAGCAGCGGACACGAGAGATCATGTCACTGCTGTGGCGCAACACGGCTATTATAGCACATTAGGGAGCACTGTAAAAGGCTTTTTGATCAAATTCTGTGACAGATTCGTGCACGAAAAATAGCAATTCGTGCACGAGTTTTTTTGCGCTCTGCAGGGAGTTGCTGAGCCTGATCCCGGTGATCATCGTTGGGATCATGGCGCCCATGCGTTCCTATATCATGCAGCTATTGATCGATTCTTCAAGTTACAGGGATCTGCTGGAAAAATGCCTTATCGCCGCTGTTTTCAGCATCGGGGTGTTCATCTTTGAGTGGGTGAGCAAGAAGAGCCAGGCGATCGTTGTGCGGGATATTGAAAAAGATATGCGCGATCGATTGATGCACAAGCTGTTTCACATCTCTGCCAATCAGTTTGAAAAAAAGGGGCTTGCATATTATCTTTCAAAATTTACCACAGACATCAATATCATATTGAATGACGGGGTCAACAATATATACGGCATGATCATGCAGGTTGTCTTTGGGGTTGTCGCCGTCATCTACCTGCTCTGCGTGGAACCGTTTATCCTGCTGATCGTAGCCGTAGTCAGTGCGGTGCAGTTTGTGATCCCGGGCATATTGAAAAAGAAGATCGCTTCTTCAAGAAAAGAGTATACGGAAGCCCTGGAGGTCTATCTGGACGGAGTGAAAAGTGATCTGGGAGGTCATAAAGTCGTAAGAACCTTTGACGCCGTGAAGCAGATCCTGGGAAAGCAGCAAAAGCTGAGCGATTTTGTGTGCAGGAAAAATGAGTATTCCTGCCAGACGATGTATTGGGCACAGGCGTTGGCTTCTTTTGTAAACAACGGAGCTTTCCTGATCGTTTTGGGGAGCTGTATGTTCTTTGCCGTGGCAGGCAGGATCACGATCGGCGAGATCGTGGCGATCACAAACATGATGAATTTCGTTTTGACGCCGTGCAGGGCTATTTCCAACGGAATGATCCAGCTAAAAGCGATGGAGAAGGTGACGGCTGAATTGGAAGATCTGCTGGGACAGGAGAGCGAAAACGACAACAAAGAGCACCTTGAAGAGGCGATACAGGAGATCTGTCTGGAAGATGTCGATCAGAAGATCAGCGAGACTTTTTCGCTGGATAAACTGACACTGACCTTTGAGAAAGGCAGGAAATATGCCATTGTCGGCAAAAGCGGGAGCGGAAAATCAAGCATCATAAAATTGCTGACAGAGTACGGACCGGGCTACACAGGCAGGGTTCTGATCAACGGGCGCGAGCTTTCAGGACTGAACAGGGAAAGTATCATGCATATAAGCCCGGTCTGCTACCAGCAGACCTACATATTCAACGACACGGTTTTCAACAACGTAGCCTTGTATCAGGATTTCCCAAAAGGCGAGGTCATCGAGGCACTGCGGAAGGCAGGTATCTATGATACGATCCAGAAACTTCCGGATGGCGTAGATGAAAAGATCCAGGAGAACGGGAAGAATTTTTCGGGCGGTGAACTGCAGCGGATCGCTCTGGCGAGACTGTTTTTGAGAAATAAAGCAATGACCTTTCTCGACGAGATCACATCGGGGCTTGACAATGCCACCGCTTATGAGATTGAGAAGAGACTGTTGGATGAAGATATGACGATCATCAGCATCACCCACAGATACAATAAAACACTTATACAGAAATACGATGAGATCATTGTGATGGGGGAAGGCAAGATCGTGGAGAGCGGAACGTTTGACGCGTTGATGGAAAAAGAAGGAGAATTTTTCCAATTATACAAAGTCCTCAGTGAATAAAAAACACTCCATACCCACTGTCGCAGAGATGCCAATGACTCGGCGGCTTTGCGACAGTGCTTTCTTCAACATGAAATACATTTCATTTATAGTCGTCTCGCTATTCCCCGATTATTGCCATGTCGTCTGGAAGATTACGGATAACAAGTGCGCATGTATTTGTGAGCCGTACATTACTTTTTAAGGGATAGGGCAGTTTTCCCCTTTTTTCTCCTGTTACGCAGTGGACGTCTAACCTGGTGTCGATCAATCCCAGATTGCCTTCCAGATTGTTGGCAAAAATGATACTTCCGGCGCTTACCCCTATTACCATGCCATTGTCGTTGATATACGCCGTCAAAGACTTATAAAACCCGGTGTCGTTGATCCTTTCAAGCAGATAACGTGTATTTCCGCCACACAAATATACCACATCATACTGTTGCAGCTTCTCAAACGCCATCCCGGCGTGCAGATCCCATACGTCAATATTCTTGTCTGAAATACCGCACTTTAGCAGATCATTCATACATTTTGGCAGAACTGCTATCGCATCGGCATCTATTGCCGCGGTAGGGATAAATAAGGCTTTTACCGCAGACATATCTTTCCCTGCCATATCCACGAAGCACTCCTTGATCTCTTCAGTTTCTAACCCCGCTGATGTTACTAATATCCTCATGTTTCTATCCTCCTATTCTGGCCAGTTCATCTGCTCATCGGAGATACCGAATCGCCGGCACTCATCGCACACAGATTCTTTTTCAGTCTGATTTCCGATCTGATATTTTAAGATCCTGTCTTTAAACACGATGTATTTGACGTTTCCTGCCTTAAAATCAACAAACCAATGCTGATTTGTATCAGGATCGGACCGCATGACTTTGGCGATCTGCTCCGGGAAATCGTTCCTGTCGCTTGAAAAGAACAGCACAGTCCAATATTTCGGTTTCCCGTCGGTATTCCACAGTTCGATTTTATGAATATTGAGACAAGCAATAATACTGTCATCCACGATGCTTTCTTTAATCAATATGCCCTCATACAATTCCTGTTTCCTTTTTTGGATCGCATTATTGCCGCAGGTATGAACCTCTTTGACCTCATTGAGGGTCAATGCATCTTTTAACAAAATATCCATAGATACCTGAAAAACTTCTCCCAGTATCAATAGTTTTTCTGTCTCCGGCAATGCAATGTCAGCTTCCCATTTGGATATGGACTGCCTGCTGACATTGCATATGGATGCAAGTTCTTCCTGAGTCATGCCGTTTGATTTTCTGAGCCGTATGATTTTTTCAGATAATTTCATTGTCACGCCTCCTCATTCATATATAGTATACAGGATAACAATACGAATTACCACCAACATCAAAGTGCTTTTGGGCAACTTGCGGTTGCAGCCATCGCGACCATTACAATCATGGTAATATACAAATCGAATCTGCCCATGCGCATCAAAAAAATCCTCAAAATTGAGGAAAGCGGTGAAAATGACTATAAAGAAAATCACCACAAAAAAGACGCCCGCCACTGCTGTGACAAGCGCCCTTCAAATCTGTCCTTCTTTTTCCAGCAATTTCTCCAATTCGCTGCGCAAACGGGCTTTTAAGTCCTCCAGTTCCTCCGGCGTCGGCAAAAATTCATCAGACACCAGCTCCGCACCCAGTTTCCAGACAGGTCCGCCCGTCTCCGTGTCCCCTTTTCGCCTGGGGAAGATATGCCAGTGCATATGCATGCCGTCTCCTGCCCCCAGAAGTTCATAATTGAGTTTGTCCGGCTGAAATGCATTGTAGACGGCCTCTGCCACGATCGCCATTTCATGAAGAAACCGATCCCTGAAAGACGGCTCCAGAAAGTGCAGTTCGGTTGCGTGCTCCTTGCACAGGAACAGGGAATATCCTTTGATGCGCTGGTGGTCTCCGATCACGACATATCCCGTGCTCAATTCTTTGACAAAATACGGATTCCTGCCGCTCTTTGTCAGTTCGATCCGCTCGCAGACCATACAGTTTCCCATCGGTTTTCCCTCCCTTGAAATCATAATATCATTTCATTGTCTCAAGAGCATCAAGCCCTCAGTGCATTCACTGTCATTGCTGTTTACACCTCCGCAGACGCAGTGAACAGCGAATTGACGCTCATGTCTCCTGAATGTTGTCAAATATCGTGCCCGAAGGTTCCCGCAGGCAGTATTTTACTTGATCCATATTGTCGTCGGAGATTGCATACCAGCTTTCTTTGAGCGTCATTTCAAAAGTTTTTTCCATCTCCAGTTCCGGGTAGGACAGACATTGGATCAACTCGCTGGCTGTGACGGCGAGCAGATTTCCTGTAGGGAGATGGAGCCATTTTGATGCGGCGGGAATCTGGTCATCGTATTCAAAGCTGCATTCTTTTTCAGCGCCATCGATAAGCCAGAGGATCATCTTGCCGCTGTTGCAAAATTCCCTGATGCATTTTGTCTCCCGTTCCCTCACGTCGTTCCACGCCTCGCCGGGGAAATCAAATATAAGTTCGGAATTACCGGATGTGTCAAGCAGTACATCCATAGCATAGAGCATGTCACTGTCCAGTTCATTCAAAAACCCTGATCGATCAGGACGAATCCGTCCTGCATATCGCAATTCAGATCAAATATCATGGTGCGATCCACTCCTTTGTCTATGATAATCCTATCTTATCACACCTGCGGGGGTGTGACAAGTACTACAATCCGCGGCTTGTTTTTCGCTCTGTTTCATGAATGGGAAATGCCCATGCTGCCTTTTTTATGCGCAGCCCCGTGCAGAGGAACTAAGCCGCAAGGCGGCGCACGGGGCGCGCGGCGAGTAGGGGAGAAGGTCGTTCCCCTACTCGATTGCATAAAATCATTTGGGGGAGTGGGGCAGAAAAATTTCTCACTTGATCGTGGTATTGTGCGGGTATATGTGATAGTATGTTGTTAATAAGGAACTGTAGGAAAATAACCGATGCAACTTGCGCAGGATATTTCTTCGAGGTGAAATTGCTAAAGCAATTGTCAAAAAACGTAGGCGTAGCGGGCTGCGGCGAGGCTTTTTGATATGCATAATCGGAGAAATAGGCAAGTCAAGATGTGTCAGTTATTTTTCTACAGTTCCTAAGGTGGCGGTCATGTTGAGACTGCGCCGCTGCCTGCAGGGTATGTGACAGACAATAGATTATGAAAATCATGGAGAACAGGGCGGAGGTGAGGCGATGGCAGAGATGATCTGGTGGATCATGGAGACAGGCATCAGCGCGCTTGTCATCACGACGATCGTGGATATCATAGTGATGGGGAGTTATCGGTTAAAGATCGCGCCGCCGTGCGAAGTTTCCCGATATATGGTCCGCAAAGAAAACCGCATCGACATACAGAAGGGAAATGAGTGCGCAGGCTATGCCACGGCGTATCTCCTGCGCCACTATGATATCCCGGCAGACGGAGCGGAGATTTACCAAAAGATGCCCTTCAAAGCCTCCGACGGGTGCGTTCCGCCCAAGGGGATCCGGAAGGTGCTCGAAAGCTACGGGTTTCGGGCAAGATACTGCGCCGGAAACCTGAATGCACTAAAGAGAGAGGTATGTAAGGGCGCACCCGTCATAGTGTTCATAAAGTCCAGGGCAGACCGGAAATGGCTGCACTTTGTCCCTGTCGTCGGCTTTGACGAGGACAATCTCTATCTGGCGGACTCAGCGGCAGGGGTTGCCAACTGCGGCGAGCGCGGGTACAACAGAAAGATCAGCACGAAAGATTTCCTGGTGCTGTGGAATACCGCGATGTTAAAAATGCCATTGTATGCGCGTACATTTTATGCGGTGGACAGGAGACAGGATGCCACTTGTGGATGTTATTGTAACCCGGCTGATACAAATTGTGGAAAGCATGAATGAAGGCAGGTAATGATTAGTATGAACATGCAGGAATTAAAACAGTTGATCTATAAAGGCGAAAAAGTAGACATAGAGTGCAAGGAAGCAGAGAGCAATGTGCCGCGTTCTGCCTACGAGTCCTATTCTGCTTTTGCCAATACCAAAGGCGGCTATATCATTCTTGGGGTGAAAGAAGACAAAAAGAAAACACTGTCACAAGAAAGATTTATTATACAGGGAATTCATAATGCGAAGAAACAAGTCGAGGATTTCTGGAACACTATTAACAGCAGCAAGATCAACCGAAATATTCTGAAAGATGAAGATGTATTTATTGTGGAAGAGTCCGGTATTTGTCTGATCGTGATAAAAGTGCCAAGAGCTGATTATAAAATGCGTCCTGTTTATGTTGGTGAGAATCCATATAAAGGAACATTTAAGCGAAATAATGAAGGTGATTATCACGCAACGGAATATGAAATCAGAGGAATGATCCGCGACCAGAACCCGGACGGCAATGATGGGATGATTTTGGAATATTATACAATGAACGATATTGACAAGGAAACACTGCGGAAATATCGGCAGATCTTTGAAATCAGGAATGATGGACATGTCTGGAATGCCCTTGACGACAAATCGTTTCTGGAGAAACTTGGAGGATACAGAAAGGACAGAAGAGAGGGCAAGGAGGGGCTGACACTTGCCGGTCTGATGATGTTTGGAGACGGGCTTGCCATACGGGACGAGTTTGACAATATTTTTATGGATTATCGCAACGAAAGCGAAATTACAATGGATATTCGCTGGAATGACAGGATTACCTACGATGGCACATGGGAGAATAATCTGTTTAATTTTTTTACAAAAGTCACGCCTAAATTAACGGAGGATTTGAAGAAACCATTTAAGCTTGAGGGAATACAGCGGATTGATGAAACTCCGGTACACAAAGCGGTGAGGGAAGCATTTGTAAACCTTATCATACATGCCGATTATTTGATGGATGCAGGTGTGTTGAAGGTGATAAAAAGTTCAGATGGTTTCGAGTTTACGAATCCGGGCACGCTGAAGCTTCCGCTGGAGGATATTTACCGGGGAGGAAATTCAAAATCAAGAAACCCGCATATGCAGACCATGCTTAGAATGGTCGGATTTGGGGACAATGCGGGCTCTGGCTTTCCCTCCATATTGGCAACTTGGGAGGAAGAGGGCTGGATGCAACCGGAACTGGTAGAAAATACCACCCTTAATCAGGTAACGCTTTATCTCAAAATGATTCCGGAACATGGGAAACAATCAACAAAAAAAACAGCAGAAAAATCAGCAGAATCAGCAGAAAAATCAGCAGAAACGCAAGAGATATTGTTATCTGAAAGGCAGAAACAGATACTTGCGTGCATGCAATTAGAAGTATTGTATAAGACAGAAGAGATTGCTGAAAAAATAGGATTAAAAGGACCAAGGACAAGGCAGCTGCTGAATGAACTGGTGGCAATGGGCAGATTAACCTGCACAGCAGCCACTAAAAACAGGAGGTATATAAGGATCGAATAAGGTAAGGAAAGATGTGAGATGTGCCAACGGGATAAATATTTCATGAAAACTATGAACTGGGAGAATGGATTTTTACTCGCTACATGCACGTTTTCGTACGGACTTAGCAGTAAATGCTAAGTCCTGTGTGAACAGTAACTATGGTTCACATTCCTGCTTGGGAAATCAATCGTTTCATTATTGACAATCCATAAGGTGAGTGCTATTATGTTAGATAAATCAGCATAGGAAAAAGCGATGACGGAAACAAGTAGCATATCGATTGCAGACAGAGAGAGCATCATTTGGTGGAAGATGTTTATGTGGAGCGTATGTGAAAACCATTCTTGAGCTGTAATACTGAAAGTAGATGTAAGTATTACCGTACACCTGCGTTAAAGGTTAGGGTTTGTTGGAATCTGAAGTAAAAAATTAAGGTGGAACCGTGCAAGAAGCACCCTTAAAGATACTGTGGTATCTTTGAGAGTGCTTTTCTTATGTTGATCGAAAAATATTTATTCAAGAAAGGAAATGGTAAAATGAAGATCAAAATGAAAGACGGTTCCATCCGGGAAGCTGGTTTTGAGGAGGAACTGGGGAAAAACGCATTTCGGCATACGACTGCACACATCCTGGCACAGGCAGTAAAAAGACTGTACCCGGATACCAGATGTGCGATCGGTCCGTCTATCGCAGATGGTTTTTACTACGATTTCGACTTTGCCTTCCGTTTTTCGGAAGAAAATTTTGCTGAGATTGAGGCGGAGATGAGAAAGATCGTAAAAGAAAATCTGCAGCTCAGGCACTTTACGGCAGACCGCAGAAAGGCGATGCAGATTATGGTAGAAAGCGATGAGATCTATAAGGTCGAAATGCTGGAGGAACTTCCGGAAGATGAGGAGATCAGTTTTTACCAGCAGGGAGAATATCTGGAAATGTGCGCCGGACCGCATGTGGCATACACCAGTGCGATCAAGGCGTTTAAGCTGTTGTCTGTTGCAGGTGCATACTGGCGCGGTGAGGAAAAAAATAAAATGCTCACCAGGATTTACGGCACATCCTTTCCGAGCGAGGATATGCTGGCAGCGTACTTGAACCGGCTGGAAGAGGCAAAAAGGAGGGATCACAGAAAGTTAGGAAAAGAATTAGGCTTATTTGCGCTGTTTGAAGAAGGACCGGGATTCCCCTTTTTTCTTCCCAAGGGACTGATATTAAAAAATCTGCTGATCGACTACTGGAGAAGGCTGCACACAAAAGAAGGGTACGTGGAAATATCCACGCCGATCATGCTGAACCGCCAGCTTTGGGAAACATCCGGGCACTGGGAACATTACAGGGATTGTATGTATACAACTTCGATCGACGGGGCTGACTTCGCCATAAAACCGATGAGCTGTCCGGGCGGTATGCTCATATACAAGATGGAACCCCGCTCTTATCGGGAACTTCCTATGCGTATCAGTGAGCTGGGACTCATACACAGGAACGAAAAGTTGGGTACGTTGCATGGCCTTATGCGCGTTCGCTGCTGCACACAGGACGATGCCCACATCTTCATGACACCGGAGCAGATACAGGATGAGATCAAAGGTGTCGCCCGCCTGATCGACGAGGTGTATAACGATTTTGGATTTCAATATCATGTAGAGTTGTCGACAAGGCCGGAAGATTCCATCGGAAGTGACGAGGACTGGGAAATGGCGACAGACGCTTTAAAAAACGCTTTGGATGCTCTGGGACTGCCATATATTGTCAATGAGGGGGATGGGGCATTTTATGGACCAAAGATCGATTTCCACCTGGAAGACTCGATCGGAAGGACATGGCAATGTGGGACGATCCAGCTGGATTTCCAGCTGCCGCAGCGTTTTGATGCATCGTATATCGGGGAAGATGGAAAAAAACATCGGCCGATTATGATACACAGGGTTGTGTTCGGTTCGATTGAGCGGTTTATCGGGATCCTGATCGAGCATTTTGCCGGAAAATTTCCACTATGGCTGTCGCCAGTGCAAGTGAAAATATTAACGATCTCGGATCAATACATTGACTGCGCAAAAGCGATTGAAATGACTTTGAAAAAAGCAGGGCTGCGCTGCGAAGTGGACGAAAGGGCTGAAAAAATAGGCTGTAAGATAAGAACCGCACAGCTGGAAAAAATACCCTACATGCTTGTGATCGGCGAGAAGGAAGTTCAAACGAACAGCGTTTCAGTCCGCAAGAGAGATGCCGGTGATCTGGGAAGCATGTCCATCGACCGATTGCTGGAAATCCTTCGTGGGGAGGGGATCTAAGAGAATACGGGAATTATGGGATGGAAATGGTAAAATGTAGCCATAGAGTACACTATTCATGAGTCGCCGCAGTTGGAAAATCTAACCACGGGTAATTCGGTGTCGGAAAATCCAATGTCGGATTACCCGGCTCTAGACAGGAAACGGTACAGCCGCAGGGGAATATGCATTATCGGGTACGCTTCCCCTGCAACACTTGTGAAATCTAAGTTTATGAAATTAAGCAACAGCCATATCCAATTTGTTATTGACTGTTTGCACCAAAACTCAATCTTATAGTGAAATAATATTTTTTTCCTTACGGGTATTTTACAAGAGATAATTTTTTCTGAATGTATTTAATCGATGCCTGTACAGCTAAAGTAATAGGTGAGGATCTGTTTTACTGGTTGTTAAATTAACAGGAACATAAGACCACAAAAATATATACAAATAAATTTTGCGAAAATAATAATTGAGAATATATTGAAAAAACTTTGATTTTGTAATATAATGTCATCGGTTATTTTGTGCCAGTAGGGGGTAACTATAGTAGCATATAACAATTATTTTTTACTGCTTGGATAGAAAATAGCTAGAGCGTGTTTGAAAAATCATTCCCGCCATCTATATGCCCCACTTTGCGTGATATTTGCACCGCATTCAGTCGACGTAGCCCGCTACGCCT
>CAJUQU010000125.1 GCA_910588595.1 uncultured Lachnospiraceae bacterium
CGAGATGGTTGTCAGTGACTGGAGTTCAGACGTGTGCTCTTCCGATCTTCCCTGATACAGTCACCGGATTTTCAGAAGACAGAGAATGGCAGATGCGTGCTCATTTTTTCTGTCGTCAGTGATAAACAGTATGACAAAATGATAGAGATGCTCTGTGGGCTTCCTATGATCACGGATTTTGTGATCACACATATCCCGGGGGAACGTGGAGCCGATTTGGAGGAGCTTAAAGATATATTTGATCAATATGCCGATAAGGCCAAACAGAGGATATACACTTATGAAAAGATAGAGGATGCGCTTGCTTTTGGTTTGTCGGTCAGGGGAGATACAGGTAAGGTATATATCGTCGGTTCACTGTATCTGGCAGGAATTGTGGAGAGCAGTATGGAGGATGATGATGATAGAATTTGAGGAAGAATTGAAAAAGTTCCATCCCAGCCTGGAGGTTGAGGACATAGAGGATGCAGTATATAATCAGGATGTGACTGACCTTGCGGATGTGTTGGTGAATCTGGTCAAGGAATCGAAGGAAGAAGAATAGGGGAGCTTGATATGTATTGCTATAATTGTGGATGTCTGTTGACGGAGAAGGATTTTTGTACTGGCTGCGGAGTTGATGTGGGACTGTATAAGAAAATAATGCATGCGGCAAACCGCCTCTACAACGATGGTCTGGATAAGGCGAAGGTCCGGGATCTGTCAGGTGCAGTGTCAAGCCTGCGGCGGTGCCTGAAGCTGGACAGATGTCATGTCGATGCGAGGAATCTGCTGGGGCTTGTGTATTTTGAACGCGGGGAAGTTGTGGCGGCGCTGAGCCAGTGGATCATCAGCAAGAATACCAGGAGCGAGAAGAATATTGCGAATGATTATATTGATATGCTGCAGAATAATCCTGGAAGGCTCGAGGGTTACAACCAGACGATCAAGAAATACAATATGGCGCTTACATATTGCCAGCAGGACAGCCTTGACTTAGCTGTGATACAGCTCAAAAAAGTGATCTCGATGAATCCGAGATTCGTGCATGCGAGGCAGCTTCTGGCGCTTCTGTATCTGAAGAATCAGGAGTGGGAAAAGGCAAAAAAGGAGCTTGACAAGGCTCTCGCCATTGATGTGAACAACACGATGACGCTCAGATATCTCAGGGAAGTGGATGAGATGACACCTTCTGAGGACGAACGTATGCGGAAAAGGAGAGAGGCGATCGTTTACCAGAGTGGCAATGATACAGTGATACAGCCTGTTGGAAGGAAGGACAGGTCCTGGCTGCAGACACTGGTCAACATGATGATCGGTGTAGTGATCGGAGTGGGGATCGCATGGTTTCTGGTGCTGCCCTCGAGGATACAGCAGGCGCGGGATGAGGTGAATGAGCGATACAAGGCGGTCAGTGAACAGCTTGATGCAAAGACCGTGCAGGTTAATGAATTGACCTCGCAAGTCAGCGAGCTGACACAGGAAAAGAACTCTCTGTCAAGCAGCCTGAGCGCAGCACAGGCAGATAAGGTCCAGATACAGGCAAACACTCAGCTCATTGAGGCGGTTCTGATGCACATGAACGGGACTGGGGATGAGATGGCGGTCGCTGCTGCCCTGGAGAAAATTGACGAGGGATATATGCAGAGTGAGGCTACAGAGAGTTTTAAGGCACTGTATGATGCCATGAAGGGCAAAATAGGCAAGGTGGTCGCAAGGAAAAGCTACGATATTGGTTACGCAGCGTTCCGGTCAGAGGAGTATGATACAGCCATTGTAAACCTGGAGAGGGCTTACTCGTATGATCCTACAAATGGTGAGGCACTGTATAATCTAGGGAACTCTTACAACAAACAGGGAAATCTGGACAAGGCGGTAGAGATTTACGAGCAGGTGGTGGAATTATTCCCCGATACTGCGAAAGCGAGAAAGTCGGAAGGTTACATAAAGGAAATAAGAGGTGAGTAGGGTCACGTAGAACACACGAAAGAGAACATGTCGGATCGGTATGTTCTTTTTTTGTGTCAGATTAGGAGGATCATGAATGGAAAAGAAGATGGAAGAGTATGCGATCATTGACGATTATCTGTGCATCAGGATGCCGGGGGAAGTGGATCATCATGGCGCAGCGGGCATCAGGGAATGTGCAGACAGACTGATATTGGATGATAAGGTAAAAAACATCGTGTTTGACTTTGAGGACACGACCTTTATGGATAGTTCCGGGCTTGGCATCATCATTGGCAGGTACCGGAAGATCTCCTGTTTTGGCGGGAAGGTGTATGCGATCAATGTAAGTGAGCGTATCAGCAGGATCTTAAAAGCATCGGGGATGTCATCTATCATAGAGATACTGACATGAGATGCAAAGCGGCGTTGTGTTGTATGATGTTTGAATAATATAGAAAGGAAGTAACTTTGTGGCAGCAGCACAGTTACGGAGGGAATATGGTTTTATATGGAAAATAGAAGCACAAAAAATGAGATATGTTTGGAGTTTGATGCCATATCGGAAAATGAAGGGCTTGCGCGCGTGGTGATCGCTGCATTTCTGTCAAATATAGATCCGACTGTTGACGAGATCGAGGATGTGAAAATGGCGGTGTCGGAGGCAGTGACCAATGCCATCATACATGGCTATGGGGAGAAAGGGGGACGTGTTGTCCTGCGCGCGAGTCTCTCCACAGAAAATGAACTGTCAGTGGAAATTTCCGACAGGGGAGTTGGCATCGCAGATGTAAAACAGGCGATGCAGCCGCTTTTTACCACAGGGGCAGCCAATGAGCGCTCGGGTATGGGATTTTCCTTTATGGAGGCATTTATGGACAGGATGCAGGTGGAAAGCAGTGTCGGGGAAGGAACCTGTGTACATATGTGGAAAAGTTTTGGCGGCAGTCAGGTTGAACCTGCGCCGATACTGCAGGCAGCAGTATGGAACAAAAGCGGCAGGGCATGAATATGGAGGAGAGAGAACTTTTTGTCAGGGCACAGGGAGGAGACCAGGAGGCAAAGGAACGATTATTTGAGAAAAATACAGGGCTTGTGTACCATGTAGTGAAGCGCTTTGCGGGCAGAGGCGGGGCAAACAGGATAGAGGCAGAGGATCTGTTTCAGATCGGTGCAATGGGACTTGTAAAGGCGATCGAGAAGTTTGATATGGATTATGGAGTGTGTTTTTCTACATATGCAGTTCCGGTGATCATGGGAGAGATCCGAAGATTCCTGAGGGATGATGGAATGATAAAGATCAGCAGGAGCATCAAGGAAAACACAAGACGGTTGAAAAAGCTGCGCGAGGATTTCTGGCAGCGCACAGGGCGGGAACCGATGTTGTCAGAGCTTGGTATGGAGTCTGGACTTGCCATGGAGGATATCATCACAGCGCTCAATGCGGGGCAGGAGGTGGAGTCGATCTACAAGACAGTGTATGAGTCTGACGGAAGTGAAGTGCAGCTGGTGGACATGCTGGGTGAGGATGGCGAGAGTGAGGAGATCATCAACAGACTGCTTCTTGAAAAACTGCTGAGCGAGCTTGACGAGAGGGAGAAAAGTCTGATCCGGATGCGGTATTTTGAGAACAGGACACAGATGCAGGTGGCAGGAGATCTGGGGATCAGCCAGGTGCAGGTAAGCCGTCTGGAGAAGAAAGTGCTGCTGCGGCTCCGCCAAGTGGCAATAACATAAAAAATGTGTGTTTGATGAAAGAGGACTATAAAGTTTGGTGCGAAGAATGCCGATATTAAAAATAGCTGGTGATATAGGGTGCGGAGATCCCTATGTGTTTTTAATATGAATATAGAAAGGTTGGTATGATTATGAATGGAATCAATTACAGTTCAATCTTGAACAATACAGGTCTTTTTTCAAATCAGACAAACAAGGATGAGGCAGCTTTTACAGGAAATGTTGCAGGCGTGAATGCGAATAAAAGAGCACAGAGCAGAAAAGCTGCAACAGACGGCAGACAGACAAATACGGACAGGGATACTTATGAGTACAGCGGGCAGGCGCGTGATGTAAAGGCAGGCTACAGCAAGCCAAAGCCCACGGAGTCGACTGCGTACAAGGCGCTTGATGCAAACGGTGTACAGGAAGGTATTGAGCTCAGCGATGCGGCAAAGAATCTGCTGGCAGAGCTCAGAGAGAAGTATGGGGATATGGAGTTTTCTGTGGCGAAGTGGTCCACAGATGAAGAGCAGGATTACTATGCAAGCCTGTCCGATAAAACATACAGTGTTCTGATCAATCCTGAGCTTCTCGAGAAGATGGCTACAGACCCGGCTGCAAGGGAAGAGTATGAGGCGATCATCAGCGGTGCGGGCGATAAGTTCGACACGTTGAAGGAAGAGCTCGGCGAGGATGCGGATAAGGTCTCAGGATTTAGCATCACAATGGATAAGGATGGAAGCGTTTCTTATGCAGTAAAGCTTTTGAAAGACATGGCGGAGAGCAGCAAGGCAGACAAAAAGACAGAGCAGGAGCGCATGGAAGAGAAGCGCGCTGAGAAGAAGCAAGCTGAGAAAGAACGGCAGGAGAAGGTTGTACAGAAGAAGCAGGAGACAGAGAAGATAGAGGCATCCTCGATCGAGGAGCTGATCAAGAAGATCAAAGAAAAGCTGCATCCGGAAGATACAGAGGCATTGGACGAGACAGAGGAGATGTAAGATAAAAAATAATGGATCAGAGTGCCCGCTTTGGCGGGCAAATGGGATAGCGTGTGTTTTGGCACACGCTACTTTTTGTGATATTGCCTTTTTTCTGATAGATGATATAATGGACATAAAGGTAATGAGCAGCTGAACAATTCCTAAGAGGAGGATAAAATGACGTGAAGATAATAATTGCAGGTGATGGCAAAGTAGGTGCAATGTTGACAAAACAGCTCTCAGCGGAAGGGTATGATCTGACTTTGATCGATGCCAATCAGAAAGTGTTAGGCTCCACGGAGGAGAGGTATGATATAATGTCAGTACAGGGTAACTGTGCATCCATGGAGACATTGGAACGTGCAGGTGTCAGGGAGGCGGACCTACTCATTGCGGTGACGAATGCAGATGAGGTCAATCTGCTCTGCTGTATGACGGCACATGGAATGAATCCTGGTATCCACACGATTGCCCGCATTAGAAATCCGGAATATAATGATCAGATTTTCAAGATGAGAGGTCTGTTCGCGCTTTCTATGATGATCAATCCGGAGAGACAGGCAGCAGTGGAGATTGAGCGGTTATTAAAGTATCCGGGGTTCCTAAAGCGTGATACCTTTGCAAAGGGCAGAGTGGAGATCGTGGAGCTGCGTGTGGATGCAGGGCACAAACTGTGCAATATTGCGTTGAATGACTTGTACAATATCGTCAAGTGTAAGATCCTGGTATGTACGGTCATCAGGAATGGCAAGGCAGTCATGCCGGGCGGTGATTTTGTGCTGATGGAGGGAGACCGTATATTCGTGACAGCGCCTACAAATATCCTGACAACACTTCTTCGGAACCTGGGGATCATAACACACAAGGCAAAGCGCGTGATACTGTGTGGGGGAGGGCGCGTGAGCTATTATCTGGCACAGATGCTGCTAAAAAGCGGTATCGGTGTGCAGATCGTGGAGCAGGATTATGATAAGTGTATCCAGCTTGCCAACATGCTCCCGAAAGCGACGGTGATCCACGGTGATGCCACAAAGGAGTTTTTGCTTGATAATGAGGGCATATCAGATTGTGATGCACTGGTGACGCTCACGGGCGTGGATGAGATGAATATCATTATCTCCCTGTATGGGAGCAGTTGTAAGGTTCCGCAGATCATAACAAAGCTCGGACGGCTGGAGAACAACACGATATTGGATGCTCTTCCGCTGGGAAGTATCATCAGTCCAAAGGAGCTCAGCTGTAATAATATAGTACAGTACGTCCGTGCCATGCAGAATCAGACAGGCGCGGCGCTCACGGTGTATATGATCGCAGATGGGCAGGCTGAGGCGGTTGAATTCAGAGTGGATCAGAACACTGCCCACTGTGGGGAGGCACTCAAAAAGCTGAAGATCAAGAAGAATGTGCTGGTGGTATGCATCATGCACGGTGCACAGCTCGAGATTCCAAACGGTGATTCCAGCTTTGTGGAAGGAGACACTGTGATCGTAGTGACAGGTGCGGACAGGGTTCTTTACAAGCTGAATGATATTTTTGAATAAAAGTAGTAAAAGGGAAAATAGTTATGAATTACAAGATGATGGGCAGATTTATAGGGCGCATTCTGCTGGTTGAGGCGGTTTTTATGATCCCGTCGCTGATCATAGGTCTGGTCAAGCAGGAAGATATGGCGTGCGTTGGATTTGCGTCGAGCATGTGTATTACATTGTTGATATCGTTGCTGCTGCTTATATTGTGCAAGGGCAGCAGAAGAGTATTTAAGGCGAGGGAGGGACTTGTCTGTGTCGGTGTCAGCTGGATCGTGATGAGTCTGTTGGGGGCACTGCCGTTTTATATTTCTAGGGAGATCCCGTTTTATCTGGATGCGCTGTTTGAGACTGTGTCAGGGTTTACGACCACAGGTGCTTCCATTTTGGCAGAGGTTGAGAGCCTATCCATGAGCATTCTTTACTGGAGGAGTTTCACACACTGGCTAGGTGGTATGGGAGTACTTGTATTTGTGCTGGCTGTAGGTGCTTCCGGGGAGAGCAGCAAGGGATTTACGATGCATCTGCTGCGCGCAGAGAGTCCGGGACCGCAGGTGGGAAAACTCGTACCCAAGATGAAAAAGACAGCGGAGATATTATATGTGATCTACATTCTGCTGACATTGGTGGATATTGTATTTCTGCTGTTTGGCGGTATGTCGTTGTTTGAGGCGGTTTGTACGGCGTTTGGCACTGCGGGGACAGGTGGTTTTGGGATTAAAAACGACAGTATTGCGGGATACAGCCCCTATATCCAAAATGTCTGCACTGTGTTCATGCTGCTGTTTGGTATCAATTTCAGCTGCTATTATATGCTTTTGCTGCGTCAGTTTAAGAGTGTTTTAAAAGATGAGGAACTGCGGCTTTATCTGGGTGTCGTTATCGGAAGTGTGGTGCTGATCGCACTGAATCTAAAGGGATTTTACAGCACATTTGAGGAGACACTGCGCCATGCGGCATTTCAGGTGGCTAGCATTGTGACGACAACGGGATTTGCCACAACGGATTTTGACCTGTGGCCTTCCTTTTCCAAGGCGATCATCTTGGGCTTGATGGTGATTGGTGCGAGCGCGGGAAGCACAGGAGGCGGATTTAAGTGTGCAAGGGTGTTGATCGTGGTCAAGGGGCTCCGCAGGAACCTGCGCCGCGCGATATCGCCACAGAAAGTGCAGGTTGTCAGGATCAATGACCATATGGTTGATGAGAAAGTGTTGGAGAATACCAATGCGTACTTGTCAGCTTACGTTATCATACTGTTTGTCAGTGTGATCATAGTATCCCTTGAGAAGTTTTCGGTTATGACCAGCCTTACAGCAGTTCTCTCCTGTTTCAACAATATAGGACCGGGCCTTGAGGCGGTTGGCCCTACCTGCAATTTTGGGGATTTCACATGGTTGTCTAAGGTGGTGTTGATCATGGATATGCTTGCAGGCAGGCTTGAGATTTTTCCGATCCTGATACTGTTCTCTAGAAGTACGTGGGGACGACTCAAGGGCTAGGGGACGACTCAAGGGCTAGGGGACGACTCAAGGGCTAGGGGACGACTCAAGGGCTAGTCGACGACTCAAGGGTAAGTCGTCGACTGAAAAGCTAGTAGGTTGAGAAGATGTCCTCAATGCTGTGTGTGGGAATGGGATTATTATTCTTGTCAAAGATAAATACTGGCAGATGATTAGTGGTTCCCTCTTCCCACGCAAGATGTTCGGGCGGGACGTGGAGAGAGAAGCCGTTTCCGCTCTTGATGCGTGTCACATAGTCGTCGATCGAGTTGAGGGGGGTATCAAAACTCATGCCATAGATATATCCATTGTCAGTTCTGTCGACATGGTGTATATCGGAGCCGGCGGTCATAGTGATACCATGCTCCGTGGCATACCGGTATGCCATGCGGTCCTGCTCATGCGGGTTTCCGCAATTTGCAACCTCGAAGGCGTCGCATTGGTGCGGGTGGACATACACTTCGGACAGATAGCCTCTCTCGCGGAAAGGATGTGCCTGTACGACAAGTCCCCCGTCTGCCTTGATCTTTTCATAGTGGGTGATATGATCCCACCCCATCATGTCAGGGTGGTCTTTGAGCCACTTTTTGTCAAGTCCGTATATCAGATATTCATCACCGTCAAAACGACATTCCCATGCAAAAAATACTTTGAGTCCCTGACGTCTGCCCTCTGCCCTGGCGTCCTCGTAACCGCTGCAGAAGATGTCCACGCGCTCCTCCCACGGGAGATCTTTTGGGACGCAGCAGTTGCCGTTAAAAAAGTGGTCGGTCACGATGATACCGTCATAGCCAAGTTCTTTATAGAAAGAAATATATTCGGATCCAGCACTTCTGGCACACGCGCTGGCGGCAGTTGTGTGTAGATGTACTTCGTATAGATATGACATATTTTACCTCCCTCTGATTTCAAATACACTCTAGAGCATGTTTGAAAAATGCTTTCCGTCAGATGTACGTCACAGTTTGTGGGAGATTTGTGCCAAATGAAGGAGGCGTAGCGGGCTACGTCGACTGAATGCGGTGCAAATATCACGCAAAGTGGGGCGTATAGGTGGCGGGAATGATTTTTCAAACACGCTCTAGGGAACTGTTATGAAATGACTTAGATTTCGAGCAGTCCCTAATCACTATAGCACAAATTTTGGGAAATGTTAACAGTTTTGTCTGACAGGAAGAAAACAGGAAGGAAACAGAATGAATCAGGAACAAATTCCGCTATTGAAAGCGGTAACAGATTTGATCGAAACAAGACCAGCGTATTTCAGGGTGCCCGGACACAGGCTGGAAAACGGATTGTGTCCGCGCTGGACGGACAGGGTTGGGACAGGGATATTTGCATACGATGTCACGGAGACACCGCTCACAGATGATCTGCACAGCCCGGAGGGCGCGATCGGTGAAGCGCAGCGGCTGCTCAGTGCGCTATATGGTGCGGACCAGAGTTTTTTCCTCGTAAACGGAAGTACCTGTGGAAATGAGGCGATGATCATCAGTGCGGCATTGGAGGGCGAGAAGATCATGGTAGCCAGAAATGCGCATAAGTCTGCGATGATGGGACTGATCCTGTCAGGCGCGAAGCCAGTGTATGTGATGCCGGAGGTGATTTGGGACTGGGCAATACAGGGCGAGATCACAGCGGAGGCTGTCAGGAAAGGCTTTGAGGAGAATCCGGACTGTAAGGCTTTATTTCTGGTGAGTCCGAGCTATTATGGCATATGTTCGGATCTACAGGCGATTGCGGGGATCTGTCACGCGCATGGTGCGCTGCTGCTGGTCGACGAGGCACATGGAGGGCATATGTATTTTCATGACAGGCTCCCGATGGGCGCGCTCGAGGCAGGAGCGGATATCTGTGTGCAGAGTATGCACAAGGTCACGGGGGCACTCACACAGAGTTCTGTGCTGCATATCAGACATCATGGTGTGGGTGAAGCGGCACTGGACCGGATCGAACAGAATCTGCAGCTGGTGCAGAGTACGAGCCCGAGTTACCTTTTGATGATATCATTGGATTGTGCCAGGTACGAGCTTGCCGTGAACGGGAGAGAAATGATGGATAAAGCGCTTTGTCTTGCGGCATATGCGAGAGAAAGAATCAATAACATAACCGGTTTTGGCTGTATGGACAAAATACATACGGATCGTACCAGGCTGGTGATCTCTGCGCGGGAGATCGGACTGACAGGCTATGATCTGGATAAAATACTTTTTGAGAAGTATGCCGTCAATATGGAGCTTGCAGACTATGAAAACGTGTTAGCCGTAGTGACTTATGCCAATGAGGTCCAAGATATGGACAGGCTTATTGAGGCATGTGCGGATATCAGCAGGAAGTATGCGACACAGCCGGCTTTGCGGGCGCTGCATGCCAAAGACGCTTATCCGCCATTCCCGATGCTTTCGCAGCAGGTTATGACGCCGCGCAGGGCTTATTTTTCCAATATGAAAATAGTGTGTTGGCAGGAGGCAGCGGGTGAGATAGCGGGACAGATGATCGCGCCGTATCCGCCAGGGATCCCGGTCGTCTATCCCGGCGAGCGGATCAGCAAGGAAGTGTGGGAATATATAGAGTGTTTTCGGAGAGATGAAAGACATATGCATGGCGCGGGACAGGATGGTAAGCTGGATCGGGTCAAGGTGATCTCAGAGGAGTTAACACTGGAATAAAATATATTAAAAAGAAAAGTCTGGCAGTGCAGATTATTATCT
>CAJUQU010000126.1 GCA_910588595.1 uncultured Lachnospiraceae bacterium
ACTGTCTTTTGTCTGGGACGCCTCATCGCGCACAACATGCCCCGCGTCAGTTTAAATCCTGTCAGCTGTGTCAGCACGTCAAACTCAGCTGTATAAACGGGAATGTCTCCGCACCGTCCGATGATCTCTCCCCCCTGTCCTTCGATATGCTTTCTCTCCATCAATATTGACACCGGCGTACAGCCAGCGTCAAGTGCTCTCTCGATCACTCTTGGACTTTCTGCTATAAACATACCATTGTGGGGCTCATGACGGTTTAAGAGCTGTCCCTCGCTGAGTCTCGCATATACGTCGAGCTGCGGTGCGTCAAAATCTGTTATCTCTACAATATTATAAGTCCTATCCGGCATATGATCCCAATCCCCTTCTTTTCAACTTCAGACGAAATCATACATTTTAGCTGTCTCCCGGTTCCGATACTCATGTTTCTCGTAATAGCCGATCAGACTGCCATCGTCATTGCGCAGTGCAACCATATACACATCTTTGTTTTCTTTTTCGTTGTAAGATGTATAGATCCGATCGTGTTCTTCACTCTCTGTAAACCACAAGATGACCTTTTTGATCAGCTCGCACGAATGCGGGCTGTGACAATCGAGCAGACTCCGTCCCACCAGCGCCTGTCCACCCTGTTTTTCATATCGCTGTATCGCTGCCGGATTCATGTATATGATCTCATGCTCCAGATTGCAGATCACAACTGCACTTTTGTCCTGATCGATCACACTCTTAAAATATTTTGACAACTCCATGCAAACACCTCCTATTCACTGAAACTCATTTTCATATCTTTTAAAAAACTCATAATATGCCCTTACGTTGCCAAGCTCCGTCCAGCGCTTTACATCCACTATCTCCTCGTCCAGATCATAAATCTTTGCGCCTCGCATGGAGAGCAGGAACGGCGAGTGCGTGGCGATCACGAACTGGCAGTGGAAAAAGCGGACGGAATCCTCCAGAAAACGCAGCAGCTCCTGCTGTTTTTCCGGCGACAGGCTGTTCTCTGGCTCGTCGAGCAGATACAGTCCGTTTTCCTTGATCTTATCTGCAAAATAGAGGAATGCGCTCTCCCCGTTGGAGTGCTCCCTCACATTGTCCTGCAGATGATTGCGCACAAACTTTGACTTCGTATTGCGGCGCGCGGAATTGATTTTTTTCAACCGCTCGTAATCTTCCAGGGAATGCATCTGGAAACGGGTATTTTTCGCCTCCTGATACTCCTCAAACAGCTCCTCGCGCTTTCGGTCGATTCCCTCGTTAATGCTCCGCAGATCCAGCATAAAGTCAAACACATCATCGCTTGTGATGATCCTGCTGTCCTCCGGTATCTTACCGATCGTATCATAGGAACACATCGCTGTGTAAGCCCCGAAAAAATTCGATCGATTGTACAGCGTTTCGCGCCCCAGCCCCAGTTTTTCCGCGATCACATTCAACGCTGTCGTCTTCCCCGAACCATTGCCGCCATACAGGATCGTCACTTCCTCAAAGTCAAGCATTTTCAGCTGATGCTCGGACAGCACCAGAAACGGATACACCGTATCATAACAAGTACTCTTCTGTCCCATTGTAAAATCATATTCTGTCTCCCTGCCGGGGAATTCAAAATGAGATAAATAGATCATGTCAATACACCTGTCTTTCCCATTGATACCGCGCCAAATCCACGCAGTTTCCTGTAAACATAATACTTTCTGCCCTCAACAGCTCCACCTGACGGTTGTCCAAATGACAACGCAGCATGTATGCGTGCCGTTGTGCTGCTGCACTTTTTGAGGCTGATCTAAAACCGATGACGCAAAATGTCCCTCTCCTCTCGTCATCGATCTTAAAAACTGGTTTTATAACGTGAGGATAAAGGACATTTATAAAATTTTTATAAACTTTTCAAGATTTTATCGGATCACCCTGACCTCAAAAGCGGTCGTCTGCGGCGGAATACTCATCGTCATAAAATTGGCGTGGCGTACCCTTACCCGCAGACCCGGAACAAGATTTTCAAAGTTCATTGGTCTGCCCATTCCATTTAGGATCTGCGCATTGTCCGCCACATTGAAGCGTATGACTGTTGACAGATTCCCGTCACTGATCGTCGTGAAACTCCTGCCCCGTCTGTCCACATCCACGATCCTGCCAACTGTCACATCCTCATTGCGCATTCCCCCTACCACCTGTATGACATATGCTGCCGCCTGCGGCGGAATGCTCCTTGTCGTTGCATTGGAAAATGCCGCATTCACAGTCATCCCTCTCCCCAGATCCCTAAGCGGTATCCGGTTACGGTTTTCGTCCATGATCATTGTGTTGTCACTGACGTTGAGTCGTATTGTCTGATCATCCCTGCTACAATTGGGACAATCCCTGTAGGATACGAGTACGAACGAGCCATTCCTACCCGTCTCGACTTCCTCAATAGTCCCATTTGTGATCTGTGTCAAAAAAGTATTATCCATTGGTATCTCACCTGTAAGATTTTAATATACTATATGCATGATTTCTCACACAGGGTACACGAGTCTCGACTCATCGATCTGGTACAGCACCTCATCGAGATAGCGCTTCGCAAGATAATTTGCCATGCCAAGATTCATATCGAGATAATTGCCGCAGTCCTTCGGGCTGGCTCCCGGGACTTCGCCCTTGTAATCCCTGATAAATTCATACAGCTCGATCATCAGCGGAACGATCTCTTTCGACTCGTAATCTCCCGCAAGCAGCAGATAAAATCCGGTTCTGCAGCCCATCGGACCAAAATAGATCGTCCTCTCACCAAATTCCTTATGATTTCTGAGGAAAGTCGCCGCCAGATGTTCGATCGTGTGCACCTCCGCAGTGTTCATGACTGGCTCCTCGTTCGGCGATGTCATGCGCAGATCAAACGTTGTGATCGTGCTCTCGCCAACCTTATCTTTTCTCGATACATACACGCCTGGCTGCAGTTTGATGTGATCAATTGTAAAGCTTGTTATTTTTTGCATGATTCGTCCTCCTGGTTATTTGTTCTGTTGCTATCCTGTATCACTTTTGCCCAAACATTCAATATCTTGTCATGATATAGCTTGACGGATCGATCAGGTTCGATCTGGGTATCTCACGTCCCCAGTGAATCGAAGAATTGAAATTTCCCTCCGCCACAATGACTGAATCTTCCCTCACTTCAAGCACGATAACTGAATGTGTATCGTGATCTACCCTGAGAATGTCCCCCACTTTTATATTGTTGTAGTCCTTATGGATCTGGGCTTTCACATCACCGAAAGCCGCATCACTCACTGCAAACGCGAATCCTGCACAGCCATAGCCGCCTATGTAGGTTCCACCTTTCCAGCCATAATAATTATCGTTTGTCCAGTGCATTCCCTCCGGGAAGACAGCCTTCTGCGCCATGATCGTCTCATAAACCTGATCTGTCACCGCATCTGCCGTATCTGCCGTATCCTGCGCACTCAGACCGATCCCGTGGATATAGAATATTTGTCCATCCAAACAAATCTGAAAATAGCCGTTACTCGTAACACCTGTCACCTGTATCGGCAGGTCTGCCGCCACCTCGGACAGCACTACTGTACCGTCGTCCGCGTCAGCCAGTATTATCGTATTCTCATTCGTATACAGGACTGCCTCCGCTGGTGTCACCGTGTACTCTGCTGCCGACGCACTCACCGCAGGTACACTGCACAGCAATGCCACACCAAACACAAAACCAACAATACCATTCCAAATCTTCTTCATCTTTTTCTAAGCTCACCTTTCTCTTTTTTTGCCACTTTTACTTTATACATCTCGTCATCCGCAGCTTTCATGTAATCATCGAACATTTTGTCGGACTCGGGATCGGTCAGCGCCTGTCCGATACTGACACTAATGTCATCTTCTGCCAGCCTCGCGATCACTTCCGCCCGAAACCGCTCCGCATCCCTCTCCTCTCCGATCGGGAAGAACGCGATAAACTCATCCCCTCCATACCGGTATACAAATCCCTCTTTCGGGCACCTTTCGATCAGTACGTTCGCGATCTTCTTCAAGATCATATCACCCTTTTCATGCCCGTATGTATCGTTTACCTGCTTAAAATTATCCGCATCCACAAAGTTGATCACACATTTTCTGCCGCTTTCACAATGCTTGCGGTATTCCGGGTCGATCATATCCGTGTAGGCAATACGGTTGTATAACCCTGTGAGCTGATCCCTGTTGTAGATCTCCCGCATCTTTTTGTTCGCTATTTCCAGCTGAAGCTTCTTGTACAGATTCTCGATCGTCTTGGTTATCGTGCTGTGGATATCATAAAAATACGGATTGTCGTACAAGAATCTTCCGTTTTTTAGGATGCTGAATCCGGCTGTTTTCTCCCTGAAATGAATCGGGGTAAACATATATGCACTTCTTGCACCTGTCTTCTCATAATACTTTTTTAACTCGGAAAGCTCCTTGATCTTTAATGTCTTTCTGCCTTCTGTCGCGTATGCTACGATCAGGTTGTCCCTGTCATATCCCCTCACCGTAAGCTCGCTCTCAGCCACACCATCATACAATCTTTTGTCGATCACGATCGCAAAGCCGTCACACGCCAGGCTCATGAAATACTCTGCAATGTGCCTGAATACCTCATCGTAGGTATTGCACTGCACGATCTCGCTCTCCAGCTTCATGAGCAGCTCCTCCTTATCCAGCTTGTCAACACCTGCGACGACCTGCCCCCTTGCATACTGCCTATAGTCGAGAAGCCCATTGTTCGGACACCCGCAGCTCTCGGAGAAAATGCACTTCGATGGCATAAAATGATTCCTGGGGACATCTTTTCCAGCCCACACATCCGTCAGGATCTCCATCGTCTTGTTTCCTATATTTTCCCGCATGTGCCCTACAGTCGTGATCTGGGGTGCAAAGTAGAGCGCCTTGTCAAGGTTGTCGAACCCTGTGATCTTGAAATCCCTTGGTATCTGATAACCCCGCTGCTGTGCCTTGTAGCAGAAGCCAGCCGCAATATTGTCATTCGCGCAGACAAACACATCAGGAAACTCCACCATCCTGCCTTGGAAACTCTTCATATACTGTTCAAAATATTCCACTCCGGTAGAGAAATCATAATCACCATACCACACGGGATTGTTCTCCCTCGAAAGCCCAAGCCGGTCAAGACTCTCCTGGTAGGACTGCACCCGGAGCAGATTCTCATAATTTTCCCTCGGTCCCCCGGCAAAGATATACCTTCGGCAATGATGTTTGTGATATAGATGATCCATGAGATCTGCAACTGGTTTTTTATTGTCGATACCTGCATAGTAAAAACCTTCTATATCGCTGCCGATGCTCACGGTCGGTTTTCTACTCATGCGGATCATATTCACAAGACCATCAAAATAATATGGATCGGATATATTGGTGCAATCCATAATGACACCATCAAACTCAGACAGATCAGGCAGTAAATAAATATTGTATTCACCGTGATTGTGTTTCCCGTCACGACTCCAGTTTCCATGACAATTGTACTGATACAGACAGATCTCCTCGCTGCACTTCGAGATGAACTTCATCATCCCATCCACCCACGCGTAGGTGATCAGCCGCTTCCATCCGTCTGAAAATAGCGCTACTCTCTTCATATTCAATATCTCCGTTTCCTAAGGCAGTATTTACCAATTGCATTTCAGATACACTATATCTCATTATATTATAACGCAATGTTGTATACTAAAACAAGGCAAATCTGATGAAATATTACAGCTCGTTGACGAATTTACTTTTATCTTATATAATACAGTTAACACGTCGAAGGCTTCCTGGAACCTTTTGACGTGTATTTTCACACCAAACAAAGGCATGAACACTATAAGAAATCGGGGTTTTAGTATGTTTTCAAGATTTTTACATGTGATTATCAGAAACTTGCACCATATATACATGATTCCACAGATGGAGTACGTGTCCCGCCACCCTGAAAAATATTCGGAGGAACAGATGTATGCTCTCGACCGCCTGTGCATCAAACGAATGATCAAACCCGGTCACATCACGACAGAGGGCTACGGCATCCACAATCTGCCTGACAAAGGCGGCTATATCATGTGCCCCAATCATCAGGGGAAATATGACGCGCTCGGCATCATGCTCACCCACAGCAAACCCTGTTCTGTCGTCATGGATATCGATAAGTCCAACACTCCGCTGGTGAAACAGTTCATCAACCTGGTACACGGCAAGCGGATGAACAGGACTGACGCAAAACAGTCTATAAAGATTATCCGCGAGATGGCTGATGAGGCAAAACAGGGCCGCAAATTCATCATCTTCCCGGAGGGCGGCTACCACCACAACGGCAACACTACTACGGAATTCAAACCAGGAGCTTTCAAGTGTGCTGTATGGTCCAAAGTTCCAATCGTGCCTGTCGTGCTGATCGACTCATACCGCGTATTTGAAGAGCGGACGCTCAAACCTATCAGAACTTTCGTATATTATCTGAAACCGCTTTATTATGACGACTACAAGAATATGACAACGATCGAAATCGCCCGGACGGTGCAGCATCGCATTCAGAAGATCCTAAATTGTTATCTTGCCGGCGCCGCACCAGCTTCCCTCGAGGAAATGGAGTAGGAACTGCTCTGCATCTCAAATGCTTCCTTTATGCTGTCATAGTGGAGAAAGATCCCCTGCGCTCCAAACGCACGGATCTCATCGACAGTCGCGAGCATATATCCGTCCGTCTCCTCCTTTTGGAGACGGATATCTTTTTCGTCAAAATCTGCCGTATAGCGGTAGATATCCACAAAATAATTGTCTCCTTCGCCGGGATTCTCTCTCTTATAACTAAACAGATAACCTCCGTCCCACGCGGATACATCAAGTCCTGTCTCTTCCTGGATCTCCCTTAATACAGCGGCTTGTGAATCCTCGCCCGCCTGTGCTGCGCCGCCGGAAACTTCCCACCACCCAGGGGCCCACGCCTTTGTCATCACCCGTTTGGTGATCAGAAACCTGCCGTCTTGATGTGCCACCACACCCAGCACGGTCAGATGGTACTCCCCATCTTTCAGGCACCAGTCATTTTTTTTCATTGTCCGCCCTGTACGCTTTTTATCTGCATCATAGATGTCCCACATCTCCATAGCCATCATACTCCCTCATCTTTACTCTGTTCATTCTGACTCCTATCTGACCGTTTCCGCAGACACTCCAATCAGTATCGAGAAATCTTTGATCTCATACTAATTCCCTCGCCTGACATTCCGCGCACACCCCCATCAGCACAGATCCCGAACATTCCAGCGCAAATTTGTGATGCTCGTACAGATGATGCACAATTTCCTCCATAAAATCACACTCCAGATGCAGGATTTTCCCGCACGCCCGGCACTGCATATGAATATGTTCATGACAGTGCGCATGGGGCTTTGCACACTGATAACGACAGAATTCATCCTCCGCTGTCTTGTATTTCATGATCACACCACTCTCTGTGAGTTTGTCCAGGTTGCGGTAGATCGTTGTCAGATTGACCTGTATTCCATTCTCCTGCATATACGCGTTGACATCATAGGCGCTGAAGCTATGCTCTCTGTGCATGTCCAGATACGCCATGATCGCGTCCTTGTTCTTTGTTCGATACTTCTTCTGCTGATCATTTTGCACGGTTTCCTACACCCCTTTTCGTGCTCTAGAGCATTGCATTAATAATCGAGTACTATGCATCTGCCTTTTGCGCCAGTACAAAGGACTGTGCTAAGCTTATTTCTTCTGTCGATCACACATTCGATCCAGAAAATCGCAATAGCTTTTTACAGCTGACACGAGCAGCACTAACGTATTGTAGATACACTCCGGCTCAAAAATCACCCTGAGTTCAGCCTCTATGTCAGAAAAGTCAATATCAAGACTGTCCAGCACCTTTCCGCACGTCTTGGAAAAGCGCGGCATCCGCTTCACCTGTTCCGACGCCTGCACCCGACACACGGCATCCGTCACATTTGCTTTCCACTTGTTGAACGAAGTGTCTTCGAGCCCTGCACAGACCACCTCCACCATCGCCTCCTGCATGTTCCAAAACGGTCTGTCCTCAACATCGCCATTTTCTTCCACGACCGCCGTATATCTCGCATAAATGGACACCATGTGCTCTGACTCGTGATGCAGGAGCGACCGCGCCACCAGCATCTTCTCCTGTCTCGCCTTCTCTTCCCCGTCCGCTGTCTCCGCTATCGACTTCCTCTTTTCCCGACAGTACTCGCTAAATCCCTTTATTGCCTCCGCCTCATATCTCATCGCGTCTGCCCCCTTCTTCCAAAATCGCCTCTCCCCATGCTTTGATCAGCCGTTCGGGCGACCACACCGCATTAGCCGGACTTGTGGAAGGCAGTTTCACGAGCTTTGGCTTGTTCCCATGAACATTTTGTATACTGTTATTACAATATTTCATAAACAACTCATATGCCTTTCCACCATTTAGAAATATAGTCCTGATATCCGCTGCAGACAGTATTTGATTCATATCGTTTTCCTTGACATTTTTTATACTGCTGTCCGACGAACCTATGATATCGCAGGACGCTATCACATCCCACAACGCAACATTATTCCTCAACAAGAATGTCTTCTTCTCCGCGATCGTCCCAGGCTCCGTCTCCCTGAATACTGCCGAGAGTACTTTCCAGAATCGGTTCTGCGGATGTCCATAGTAAAACTCCTGCTCCCGCGACTTTACGGACGGCATGGAACCCAATATCAAAATTCGGGAATCCTTGTCATACACCGGACCAAAGGTATGCGTCACATGCTCATATCCGGCTGAATCACTTGTCTGTTTCCTCATGATCAACACTCCTCGCACAAACTCCCATTCGCCCGTCTCGGGGGCACTCAAATCATCATGGCGAAATCCTTGATTTCACACTAATTCCATTCTGATATAGCATTGAGCAGCTGCCTGCGCCATTTCCAGTCCGGCATCAATCTTGTCATCAGCGCATGAAATGCCTTGGAATGGTCAGGATGTATAAAATGACAGAACTCATGCATGACCACGTACTCGATACAGCAAGGCGGTGTCTCGATCAATCTGCTGTTCAATGTGATCACGCCTTTGTACGGCTGGCATGAACCCCACCTAGAAGTCATGGACCGTATCCGGATCGTCGGAAAATCCACTCTCCACTGGGAAAACCGTTCATGGACATGACGGCAGATCTCCTCATACACGCCGCGCCGATATTCTTTTAGCCACTTCTCGTACATCAACTCTTTATGGCGCGTATTTTGTGGATCTTTCACTTTGAAATATATCGTTGTTTCTGACAGATCAATACTCTCTGCTTTCCCTTGGGCTAGCTGTTCCACTATGACTGCGCGCTGCTTTCCCAATATTGCAAGCTGCTCCCCGTTCTCAAACTGACGTTCTTCCCGTTTTTTCTGCCCTGATTCCATACGGCGGTTCTCTTCCGCCCGACAGACTGCCGAGACGATGAGCGCCTGCTTCTGCCGCATGAAACCTTCTATATAGTCTATCGGCACGCGCCGGGATGCTGAGACCTTTACATTCCCCGACACATCGATCCGCAAGTTCACGTTCTTCACGGTCTTCCTTGTAAGCTCATATATGATTTCCATGTCTCCTAACATGATGGCACGTCTTTCACTGCCATATACCTTCGCCGCCATGTGCTGTCGCCCTTCCGCTCTTTTATCTTGCAGATTCCAAACTTGTAAAATCCAATCGCATACAATTTTATCGTAAATTTTCCTAAATTGCAATTACTAATGACAAATAACGGCAACTATTATAACAAATAATGCGGCATTCCTGTAAAATAGTTGAAAATTTAGTAAATATCCACTATAATATATTAAATGCGGGTAATTCTTTACCGATTTCAGTTTTACGCACAATCTTTTACGAACGATACAAGGAGGATAACATGAGATTAATAACACGTTCTGACTTTGATGGTCTTGCCTGCGGCACACTTTTAAAGGAAGCCGGAATCATTGATCATTGGAAATTTGCACATCCGAAGGATCTGCAGGACGGGCTGGTGGAAGTAACGGAAGATGACTGCCTTGCCAATGTACCTTTTGTGGAGGGCTGCGGTCTGTGGTTTGACCACCATTCCAGTGAGCACGAGAGACTTCAGCTGGAGGGAAAATACAAAGGAGAAAGCCGCATTACCCCTTCCTGTGCGCGCATTATCTATGAATATTATGGTGGCAGGGAGCGTTTTCCCCAGTTTGATGATATGATGGAGGCAGTCGACAAGGTAGACTCCGGCAATCTCACCATCGATGAGATCCAGAATCCCAAAGGCTGGATCCTTGTAGAGATCGGAAGAGCACACGTCTGAACTCCAGTCACTGAC
>CAJUQU010000127.1 GCA_910588595.1 uncultured Lachnospiraceae bacterium
ACGACGCTCTTCCGATCTCACAACAACAAACGGCATCTTTGCAGATTCCCTGCGTTTCTGCGCCAGCCAGGGCGTCCCGTGAAATGCCCTGGCACCGATATATCCAACACTATCCGGTATCTCCACCCGCTCCAGCATCATCGCGTCGCGGAACACCTCCGCCGCGATCCTTTGTATCCCCGCAGGAATCCGCACCATCCGCGCAGCTCCACGGTAGCCGACCAGATCGGTCTCCCGTTCCACGGCAAAACAGCTGAATGCGCTGTGAAACAGGATTCGTACCATCTCCGGAATCTCCTGTGAAATGATATCTGCATAGCCTTTAAACGTCCACTCTCTTTCCAGGTATACTACCTGCCGCAACGATGTACATCCAGAGAATGCATACTCTTCCAATCGAATCTTTCCCTGCTGCCCGGACAGACATACTTTTTCCAGACCGCAGCAGTCCTCCAGCGCGTGTGCCATCAGATGCACTCCGTCCTGAAACTCCACATACTTCAAGCTTTCACAGCCCTCAAACGCATACTCGCCGATCTGATCCATGCGCGCAAGATCAACGTTTTGCAGACATTTACATCCGCTGAAACAAAATCCCCTCACCTCTTCTGCATTTTCGCACAGACATTTTTCCAGACGCACACAGCCTGCAAACAAGCGCTTTTCAAGGATCTTTGCCCGAGAAAGGTCCGCCCTTGTCATCGAAATGCATCCTGCAAAAGCGGATTCTCCCACCTGCTGTGCCAGGCAGATGACTTCCTTAAGCGCAATACACTTTTCAAATGCACTGGCATCTATTCCGACCAGCCCTCTCCCTGTATACCGCCGCCCGTATAAGGACACTTTACGCTTTCCAAACTCTTGTTCTTCACACTGTTGACCAGGCAGCTCGATACATTCAAGGCTGCTGCACCCAAAGAAAGCGCCCTCCCCGATCCAGCATATATTCTCCCGAAAGACAACCTTGCTGACGACACGGTTCCCCGCAAACGCATACGGCGCAATCCCCTGTATATTCTCGGGCAGAATCACTGCTCCTGCACAAAGATCCCCGGAAATGACCAGATTTCCCACTGTATGAAGCCCATTCTCCAACCGCTCACCCAGCAAGGTGTCCGCAAAAGCGTGCTCTCCAGCCCGCAGTGCCGGATGCACCGCGCAAGGAACAAGCGCCGTACAACCGGACAGTGCTTCTCTTCCAAGTTCCTCCACCTGTTCCAGACAGATCTCGCGCAGCTTCCCACAGCGGTAAAACGCGCGCTCACCGATAGAACGCCACCTCGGAACCGCATCTTTTCCTGCAAGTCTCTCCCTGTCACTCCCTATTCCCTGTGTCAGCAGGATCTCCTCCAACGCCGTACATCCCGAAAACACCTCCGCTTCCAGGCACGTGATGTTCGGCGGCATCCACACCTGTCGAAGCGCCTTGCAGCCTTTGAATGCCGCTGCCCCGACTGACTGCACCTGGATCGGCAAATGAATCTGCGTCACTTTTATATTGTCATAAAAAGCACCGCCTGCAATGATCCGCACACTCTCCTGAATCCACACTTCGCCTGCGAGATGCTGACCGTCCCAAAGTATGGATCCCTGTACTTTTTTGCCTTCAAACAACATGCTGCCCTCATGTGCCACCTGCCCTTTACCCTGCTCCAAAAAGGCACTGTCTCCGCCTGTCATCTGCTCTTTCCACCGTTTCAAAAAGGCACTGCCTTCCAGTGAATGTCTTCCCACAGATTCGAGTGTTTCGGGCAGCACAACGCGATCCAGCGCCGCACATCCATAGGCGGCCTTGTCAGGAATATGGCGCACGCCCTCCTCGAACACCAGTGTTCTCAACCTGGCACATCCCCCAAACACGTCCGCGCCGTAATGTTTCCCAGTCTCACGTCCTCCTGAAATCCATGCTTTTTGCAGGCTGCTCCTGGCAAATGCAAGACTTTCCACATATTCTGTTCCCGGCAAAATCCGCACTTCCCGCAGACCGCTCCTGTAAAATGCCATCTTTCCTATAAATGTAAGATTCTTTGGAAACTGTATCTTTTTCAAGCCAGAACAGCCATAAAAAGCACTCTCACCAATTTTGTACAGCCCTTCTGGCAGATGTACCTCCTGCAGCGCCCGGCAGCGACAAAACACCCGCTTCCCCAAAGACTCCACTTGCGCCGGAATCTCAATCCGCAGCAGCTTCACACAGTCCTCAAACGCCCCCGCACCAATCCTGCGAATCCCCTTAGGCAGTGTTATCGTCTGCATCAGCAGACACCCTCGAAACGCCCCTGCACCGATCTCCTCCAGGCTTTCTGGTAAGATCACCTTGTTGATGGTCTCAATATTTGCAAACGCTTCCTCCGCAATTCGCGTTATGCCTTCCGGTACGACCACTCTGGACTCCGCACCCAGATATCGCAGCAGCATCGTTCCACTAACCCTGAAATTTCCCAGCACCTGTCCGTGTATGACGCGAACCACTTCCGGAACCACTGACGCTGTCAGCAGTTCGCATTCCTGTCCTGCGGCAGAGGACTCTTTTTGCACATCAAACTGCCCTGAATCTGTCCTATATATGTCATTCAATCCTTGAAATGTGTACTCCGCCCCATCACAGGTCCGAACCTGCTTCAGGGAAGTACAGTTTCGAAAAGCATCCTCGTCGATCTGAACATTTTGTCCGCCAAATATCACCTGCTCCAGACCGATACAGTTTCGAAAAGCACGGCTTTCAATGCGTTTCAGCGATTTTGGAAGCCTGATATCCACGATGCCCCGCATATCATAAAAGCTGCTCTTTGCCAGAACCTCAATCCCTTCCGGCACCTCAATATGCTTGATATTCACGCGAAAGCGGACCAGCGTTCTACCCTCCAGCTCCATCATGCGCTCAAGGATATCCCGCACGACCAGTTCAACCAAAGCGGGCACTTTGAACGCACCCGCAACTACCTCCACTACATTGGGGATACGAAAGGTCTCAACCGCCGCGCCGGACTTTGCTTCATCAGATGTGACGCATGAAATTTCCCTCACGCGCCCGCAGCCTGTAAAGACATCGCAGATGCAATTCGCATCCAGCTCCTGAGAGATTACCAGCTTTTCAAGTGATATTCCATTTGCAAGCGCCTCCATGCCCATCTTCCTCACACCCGGCAGCTGTGCCTCCCTCATACTGTCACAATACAAAAAAGCGCATTCCCCCAACTCCCACACGGAAAGCGGCAGGATCACCTGCCTCAGCGCGTGACATCGGTGGAATGCATAACGCCCTATGTACGATACCCCGTCCGGGATCACGACTTCCTCCAATTTCCGGCATCCCTTGAACGCATCTCCCATAATGCAGCAAAGTCCCTGTGGCAGCACCACTTTTATCAGGGAAACACAGCCCTTGAACGCTCCTTCTCCAATCGTGTGGATCCCCTCCGGAACCTGTATCACGTCCTCCCGCCCTGTATAGCGGTTCAATACTCCATTTTCAATCTGATAATATTCCACTTTCTCATCCTCACACTCTGTTATCTGCAAAAATCAGCGCGATCACTTCCCGCAGCTCCCCCAGGCTTCCGCTCGCAAACAGCCTTTGCTTGTACTGCTTTGTCCCTTTTCTTCTTTTCATCATATAGGAAGCAATCTTTTTCATATAACTCAAAGTATATGTTTCCTCATAGTGCCGTGCTGTCAGTTCCATCTGCTCCATCAAGAGGGTAAGCGCTGTCTTTTTGCAGCTTTTACCCGTCAGTTCGCTGAATATAAAAGGATTTTCCAATCCGTACCGCGCGATCATAATTCCGTCCGCCCCTGTATTTTCCATCATGTTTACGGCGTCCTCCACGGAGAAAATGCCGCCGTTTGCAATGACGGGAATCGATACAGCTGCTTTTGCATGCCTGATCTCCTCCATATGCGGTTTTCCGTCGTACATCATGCTCCGGCTCCTGCCATGAATCGTGATCATGTCCGCTCCGGAATCCTCGCACATTCGCGCAAACTCGGCGGCAAATAGTTCATCCTCCCGGATGCCAACACGGCACTTCACGGTCACTACCTTCCCGCTCCGCTTGCAGCCGCGTATGATCGCCGCCGCCCTCTTTGGATCCTGCATCAGCGCACTTCCCTCACCACTCTTGAACACATTGGGTACCGGACAGCCCATATTGATATCAATGATATCGAAATCCTTCAGAACCGCACTCTTTGCCATACGCTCCATCACCGCCGGATTGCCTCCAAGAAGCTGAACTGCCCTGACGGGCTCGTCCGCTGTCGTCAGCAGCAGACGATTTGTCGCCCTGTCCTCATATTTCAACGCGTTTGCACTGCACATCTCCGTAAAGCACAGCCCTGCCCCAAGTTCATACGCCAGCATCCGAAACGGGTAACAGGTGTACCCCGCAAGCGGCGCCATCAGCACATTTGACGGCAGGAGCAGACCGCCGGCGCGGATAGGTCTGATGCCGCTTACTTTGATTGACTGCATATGATTTCTCCTCCTCAATTTCTCGCACAAAACATACATATATTATACATACTAAGCGCTTTCTTGTAAAACTATTGTTTTCTTTGTTTTTGTGTGATATCATATATAGAAATACGAATCGACACTTCCCTGCCGCCGGGTAGGGATGCAAGCGTCAGGTTTTCCATCATTAGGCCTTTGAAGATGGAAGACTTTGACGCTGTTTTTTTGATATAAAGGAGAGTTCTTATGCATGAGTATATTCGCTGCACCACTTTGAGTGTCCTTGGTTCTTTGGGCGTTTCCTGCTATATTCTCGCAGATACTTTTTTTGTCTCAAAAGGTCTGGGAACAAACGGTCTTGCCGCCCTCAATCTGGCAATTCCTGTCTACAATTTCATTCATGGTACAGGGCTAATGCTGGGCATAGGCGGAGCAACCAAGTTTTCCATATACAGGAGCCAGAAACAAAAAGAGCAAGTAAACCAACTTTATACAAACACTCTGTGTCTTGCGGTATTGTTCTCGACAGTTTTTGTCCTGTTTGGCCTGTTCTTTTCAAGACACCTTGCACAAATTCTTGGCGGTGATGACAATATATTGGAAATGACAGACACCTATCTGAAATGGCTGCTCATCTTTTCGCCCGCATTTATCTTAAATGACATATTTCTGTGTTTCGTGCGAAATGATGAGAGTCCACAGCTTTCCATGATGGCAATGCTCATAGGTAGTTTTTCAAACATTATTTTAGATTATATCTTTATCTTTCCGCTGCGCATGGGGATTTTTGGCGCTGTCTTTGCCACAGGCCTATCCCCTGTGATCAGTATGCTCATGATGCTGCCCCACTGGCTCGGAAAAAGAAATACATTTCATGTGACAAGAACAAAAATAAGAGCCTGCGTCGCAATGCAGACTCTGTCATTAGGTTTTCCCTCCCTGATCGCACAGCTATCGTCGGGCATTGTAATGATCACTTTCAATGCTATCATATTGGATCTAAAAGGCAGCACCGGGATTGCCGCATACGGCGTGATCGCCAATATCTCCCTTGTCACTGTCGCACTTTACACAGGAATCGCACAGGGCGTCCAACCTCTCGTCAGCAGTTTCTATGGAAAGGGCGACAGCCGCCAGGTCCGCACAGTATCAAAACACGCTATCGCAACGGTACTTGCTGTATCTTGTGTGGTTTACTTACTCATTTTTATTTATTCACGGCAGATCACCGCCGTTTTCAACAGTGAAAAAAATATGGAGCTATACGAGATCGCAGTGCCTGGACTGAGACTGTATTTCCTGTCGTCTGCATTTGCCGGATACAATATCATCCTGGCAACACTGCTCACCTCCATAGAAAATGCACTGCCATCCCACATCCTGTCTCTTTTAAGAGGTTTGATCCTGATCATACCCTTGACATTTCTATTGTCATCCCTATGGGGTATGACAGGCGTATGGCTTGCATATCCGATCACAGAGCTTTTGACTGCCCTGTTAGGACTGATCATTGTACATCCTTACGCTCGTTAAGCTTGATCTGCAGATCGTGATACTTTGCGCCGGTCGATGCACCCAGAAAACAGCGTGTTTGAAAAATAATATAGGGCGGAATCCTGCACGTCTTCCGCCCTTTTAAAACAATCTCGTTATTTGACCTTTGAACTATATGGCATCCAAATTGTACTTTGTCTGCACGACACTGCTGTATGGTTCAAAATCCTCTCATCCTGCTTATGCAAACGGATTTTCCGTAGGATAAGGCAGGGACTTCGGCTGATTGTAGTTCAAATCTTCCACAGGTACTCCTATGTACTTAAATACCTCATACAATGCCTTTCCGAAGTGCCCGAAAGCAACTGCTCCATGGTGCGGATAGTTCTTCTCGATCAGCACATGACGATAAAAACGCTGCATCTCTGGGATCGCGAACACACCGATGCTTCCAAAGGACTTTGTCGCTACCGGAATAACCTCACCCTGTGCAATGTATGCGCGGAGCTTGCAGTCTGCCGTTGACTGTAAGCGATAGAATGTGATATCTCCAGGAACGATATCTCCCTCGAGTGTACCCTGTGTAACCTCCTCAGGAAGTGTTCTTGCCATGATCATCTGGTACTTCATGCTGCAGAAACTGAGCTTCTTGGTATTGGTATTTCCGCAGTGGAAGCCCATGAACGTATCATTGTGTGTATAGCTGAACTGATCTTTGATCGACTCGTTATACATATCAGCCGGCACTGTATTGTTGATATCAAGCAGCGTAACTGCATCCTGGCTCACACATGTACCGATAAACTCACTCAGGCAGCCATAAATGTCAACCTCGCAGGATACAGGAATACCCATACCTGTCAGACGGCTGTTTACATAGCATGGTACAAACCCAAACTGTGTCTGGAAAGCAGGCCAGCACTTTCCAGCAATGGCTACATACTTACGATAACCTCTGTGCGCCTCAACCCAGTCAAGCAATGTCAGCTCATACTGTGCAAGCTTCGGCAGCACTTCCGGCTTCATATTGCCCTCTCCGAGCTCTGCCTCCATCTCCTTCACTTTCGCAGGGATCCTCTCGTCCCCTTCATGTTTCTTAAACGCCTCAAACAGATCAAGCTCTGAGTTCTCCTCGATCTCAACACCGATGTTGTAAAGCTGTTTGATCGGTGCATTGCAAGCAAGGAAGTTGAGCGGTCTAGGACCAAAGGAAATGATCTTCAGATCAGAAAGCCCTACAATCGCTCTTGCGATCGGCATGAACTCATTGATCATATCCGCACATTCCTCCGCTGTTCCCACCGGATATTCAGGAATGTATGCCTTGATATTGCGAAGCTTCAGATTATAGCTTGCATTCAACATGCCGCAGTACGCATCCCCGCGACCACCGACAAGATCATTCTGTGTCTCTTCCGCCGCTGCGATAAACATAGCAGGACCATCAAAATGCTTTGCTAAAAGTGTCTCTGAAATCTCAGGACCAAAGTTTCCAAGATACACGCAGAGCGCGTTGCAGCCTGCTTTCTTGATATCCTCGAGTGCCTGCACCATATGAATCTCGCTCTCCACGATACATACCGGACATTCATAGATGCCGTCCATACCATACTTATCAGCATATGCTTTGACCAAAGCCTTTCTTCTGTTTACTGACAAGCTCTCCGGAAAACAGTCACGGCTTACAGCCACAATACCTACTTTTACCTGTGGTAAATTGTTCATTTTGAAATCCTCCTTAATCAACATTCACACAGCTTTGCCTCTCACGAAACTGCAGGGTCCCGTAATTCATTACGCAGCCACACAGTTGTGCCTCTCACAGAGCTGTTATGTCCATATCCCAATGTGCCCGTGCACGCACCAGCAACTAATTTCATAATAGTGTGTGTCCCTTCAAAAATCAAGTGGATATTTGACAATAACTGATTTTCGTCAAAATAGATAAAAAGTATTGTGATTTATGCATAGCGTGCACGTGCAACATTCCGCTTGCTTTTTCTGATGAATCACTCTATACTGATGATTAAGAAATTGCCCAGGAGGAATGATATGGCAACCATAAAAGAGATTGCTGCGCTGGCGGGCGTATCCCGCGGAACTGTTGACAGGGTTCTCAACAACAGGGGTTCTGTCAATTCCGCCACTGCGGAGAAGATCAATGAGATTGCAAAAGCCCTCGACTACAAGCCCAACAAAGCAGGTTTGGTACTCGCTGCCCAGAAAAGAAAATTGAAGCTTGGTGTGATCCTGTTCTCCACGGACAATCCTTTTTTTGCAGACGTCTTAAAGGGGGTCAGAGAGAAAGCGGAAGACCTGGCTGGATATAACTGCACGGTTCTCGTAAAGCAGGTCCCCATCAATGTAGACGCGCAATTAAACGCGATCGATGAGCTGATTCGTGAGGAAGTGAACGGCATTGCACTCGCCCCACACAATGACGACCGCATCCGCATCCGCATTAATGAGCTTGACGAACAGGGGATTCCCGTCGTGACGTTAAATACCGACATTGAAAATTCCAGACGGCTCGCCTACGTCGGAAGCAACTACACAAAGAGCGGCGCCACCGCAGCCGGTCTGATGAGACGGATGACACACGACATCGTCAACATCGGTATCATTACCGGCTCCTCCGAGATCCTCTGCCACACAGAGCGCATTGCCGGATTCGCCGAAACGCTCAGGCTTACCGGAGGGCATATGCGTATCGTATCGATCGTCGAGGCGCAGGACGATGAGATCGAGAGCTATGAACAGACGTCACGCCTTTTGAAAGAGCACCCTGAAATCAATGCGCTTTTTTTTGCTGCCGGCGGTGTGTACGGCGGATGCCGCGCGATCACGTCGCTCGGGCTTGCCGGTAAACTGTGCGTGATCGCCTTTGACAAAGCGGACACGACAGAACACTTTTTACAGCAGGGAGTACTGTCCGCAGTAATTTGCCAGCAGCCACGGATTCAGGGCGGCAGACCGCTTGACCTGCTGTTTGCGTATCTCACCTCCGGTGAACTTCCTGAGAAAGAATACAACTATACAGCTGTAGATATACGGATTTTAGAGAACATATGATCCATATCCAGCCATTCAGCACATCCTTGACAATTTAGCTCCCCTAACCTGCTCCGGCAGGCTTTCAGATCAGGATCATATATCCTCTGTTTTCACATTAAATTCGGTCATATTCGGCCGAAAGCGCAGCGGCAGCATATTCATCTGCAGCTTTGGATTGATGCGTGACTCGATCGCTATACTGTCACAAAAGCATCTAAACAGCTTCTGATATTCTTCTTCAATCTCAGAAAACACAAGTGTATCCTCATCAAAAGCCGCGCCCTGCATGAGATACCACTTCTTAAACCGCGCATGCAGTCCGAATGTCTGTGTATTCTCGTCATAGATCACGAAATTATCCGCAGGAAGCCTGTCGGCAAAATGCGGCATCAAAAAAGGCAGGATATGATGCTTTGCGTCGATTTTTGCATACAGCATTCCGTTTTGCAGCTCTGAAAAACGCAGAAATTGTTTTAGATGGCACAGTTCATTGTCCGATGCCCGCGCACACTTGAAAGCGCATTGTACACAATCCTCCTGCAGCCTGTCTGTTATGTGTTTGTCGCGCAGTTTTAATCCCAACACGATCGTGTGATACACTGCGTCCGCCTTCTCCGCATGGCAGGAGACCATCGCCATACTGAGTCTGTACCATGTCTCATTCCCCAGCTGCGCGACGATCGTGTTTGTGACCTTCTCCGCTTTACTGTGGTCCGCCCCTACATGAATGTATTCTGTAAAAAGCCGCTGAACATCAGGCTCTTCTGTCACAAGATGAATGCAGTCATGGCTGGCTAACTCCCTTTTCTTTTTAAACAGATATGCTTCATAGACACCCGTGAGGATACCCTCTGTGCTGTCCTCACATATTAACACATACTCCTCCATAAAGTCTCCTTCTACACTGCGCTGACCCCGTTCGCGTTCTTACCTCCAAATAAATCCACATTCTCCTGCGCGTCATCAAACAGTGACAGCTGCCTGTATGTCATGCCGTCCTTGTCAAACGGAAGCTTCTCATGCTCCGCCAGAAGATTCCTCGTAATATAGTCTTCCTCCACTTTTGTGTGATACATCATCTTCCCATTGCAGGTAATGAAATACAATGCGCGCTTCAAGACCACACCGATCTTTTTGAGATTGTCAAAGTTGAGCACACCGCTCTTCCTCGCCTTACAGATGCGCTGTGCACTTTTCACACCGATTCCGGGCACACGCAGAAGCATCTGGTATTCCGCCTTGTTGATCTCCACCGGAAACTGTTCGAGATGCTGCAGCGCCCAGTCACATTTCGGGTCCAATAACACATTGAAATTCTGGTGCTTTTCATTCAGGAGTTCCTCCACCCGGA
>CAJUQU010000128.1 GCA_910588595.1 uncultured Lachnospiraceae bacterium
TTTGCGGTGCCCTGTGCTCCGTGGTATTTCAATGCCTCGACCGGAGAGATCTTTCCCGCGATCCTGCCCGGTCTCCCGCAGCTGATGCGCACTGTGATCCATGTAAACAACCCAGACAGTACCCACACCCAAACGGGCGGAACGATAAACGCCGACTCACCCACGATCAAATTGGTCATCACAAGCGGCAGCAGCATGTTTCCCAACAGCCAACCAAGCAGCAGCCCTGCGGGAATTCCCACCGCTGACAGCACGGTCCCCTGCCGGATCACCATGTAGCGGATCTGCCGCGGCGAAGTCCCGATGGTCTTGAGCTGACCGTAGAGACGGATATCCTTCTCGATCGAGATCTTGAAAATGTTATAGATGATCAGATAACCCGCTATCAGGATCAACACCGCGCCAAGCCCTTCCGCGATGTATGCCGCTGTTGCGTTTCCCGTGATCCCGCTCGTATACGCCGGACTCACATGATGTGCCAGAAACCCTTCCTCCCCGCGCTCCGCCAGGGGATCATATCCCAGTTTTTCAACCATTCTGTCAAGCTGCATTGAAATATTCCTGTCGCTTGCAAAACTGCCGCGGACATTGTAGCACGTCTCACGAAGCGCCTCATACTCTCCTGTATAATCTGCCAGCACTTCCTCCACGAAAGATTTTGAGACCAGCAGAGAGGCAGACTGCTCATATTTTTTGCCCTCCCAGATACCGCAGACTGTCATTTCCTTTTTCTTAAGCGCATCGCCGGCTGTGTACTCCAGCACAAATGTGCTTCCGAGTATGTCGTCAGGCAGCCCCAACAGTCTCAGAACCTCTGTATCGCAGGCGATCTCATCCGCCGTTTCAGGGTAGTGCCCTGTCTGCAGCTGCATAAAACTGTTCTCCATCATGACAGCATCCACCCAGCCGACAACCGCACTGACATTGCTCAGCGCAGGGTTCACAGCCATGGACACATACTGCTCGATCCCCGCGGTGGTGAACGCCGGATCGGAAACGAGCCGCTCTGCCTCCTCCTGTGTCAGATTTTTTATCGATACCATAAACTGACTCCCCGCCCCGCGGAACATCTGGTCTTTCATCGAGATCCGCGTTCCCTCGAGCACGGTCGTCAGCGCCATGAACAGGACCGCTGTCAGTGCCACTGCCAGTATCGCGATCGCGTTCCTCCCTCTGTTTGCTCTCAGACAACTGTCGGACAGTGTTCTGATAAATTTCCGGTTATTGTTCTCCAACAATCTCATCTCACCCACTCCCCCTTATTTTGTGATCTTTCCGTCCTCAATGTGGATCATCCTGTCCGCGATCTGCGCGATCTCGGGATCGTGCGTGATCATGAGCAATGTCTGCCCAAACTCCGTGCTGGTCATCCGCAGCAGCTGCATCACTTCCAGTGACGTCCTGGAGTCCAGATTTCCGGTCGGTTCGTCGGCAAGCATGATCGCTGGTTTGCTCGCCAGCGCCCGCGCGATCGCCACGCGCTGCTGCTGTCCGCCCGAGAGATTGTTCGGCAGGTTGTCAAGCTTTCCCTCCAGGTGCAGTGTCTGAATGATCTTGTTCACATACGCCTTATCCACTTTGTTGCCGTCAAGCTCGATCGGCAGCACGATATTCTGATAAACATTCAGGATCGGAACCAGGTTGTAGTTCTGAAAAACAAACCCGATGTTCCGCCTGCGGAATACCGTCAGCTGCTCGTCGTTCATCTGCCCGATCTCCCTGCCGCGGATCTTCACACTGCCCGAGGTCGGTATATCCAGCCCGCCGAGCATGTTGAGCAGCGTCGACTTCCCGCTGCCGCTCGTCCCGATGATCGATACAAACTCCCCCTGCTCCACCGCCACGCTCACGCCGTCCAGCGCCTTTGTGATGTTTTGCCCCTTTCCGTAATATTTTTTCAGATCCTTTGTCTCCAAAATATAGTTCATGATCTCCCCTCCTGCTTTCCGTGTGATCTACTCTAATGTTTTTTGTTATCATAAGCATACAAAAAGATTATCTCAAACTGTTCTCAAAATAATAACAGATTTGAGATAATCCTCACATAGAGCGCGTCTAAAAAATCTCCACCGGCAGGTTCACAAAGACTGCCGTGCCCTCCCCCTCATTGGAGTGCACCTCGATAAATCCCTTTTGACTCATCACGATCTCGCGCGCCAGATACAAACCGATGCCGACACCCTCGACGTCGGCGGATTCCGGTTCCCTGTAAAACCGCTTAAAGATCAGCGGGATCCTCGCCTCCGCGATACCTCTGCCGTTATCCCGGATCCCGATCCGCACGAAAAAGTCCGTCTTTCTGGCAGAAATAACGATCTTCCCCCCCATCCTGCGTATACTTGACACTGTTGTCCAGGATATTGAACACCGCCTCGGCTGTCCACCGGGCATCAAAATACGCACTCAGTTTTTCACCGCCTGACTCCGCTGACTCGACACTTTCGTCGATGACGATATCTATTTTTTTCTTTTCAGCCTTCAGCGCCACATCACACACCGCCTGTGCGATCAATTCATAGACCGGATTCTGCTTTGGCTGCACCTGCACGATCCCTGTCTCGAGCCGGGACATGCGGATCATGCTTTTCATAAAAAATTCCAGCTTGTCGACCTGATGCCCCACCGCGCCGAGAAACTCTGCCCGCCTGCTCTCCTCGAGTTCCTTTCTCCCCAGCAGATCGTGATACATCCGTATGCTCGCGATCGGCGTCTTCACCTGGTGGGATATGTCGGAGATAATCGCCTCAAGCAGCTCCCGCTGCCGGAGATTCTCCCCCGCCCGCTGTTCCATCACCTCATTGAGCCGGCTCAGCTTCGCCTGCAGTTTTCCGCTCAACATCTCCCTGTCTTCCCGAAGGTCGATCCCTTCCTCCCCCGCAAGTATGGCATCAAGACTGTACAGCAGCTGCGTCGTGTACTGCACAAGCCCTTTTCTGACATACAGCAAAACAGCCACAGATGCCGCAAACAATAGCGCCGCGCCTCCAAACACGATCCATTCCATCTTATCCCGTTTCCCCCATTTGTCTCATTTCCTAACCGTTTCTCCACTGATAACCCACACCGTACAGCGTCTTGATGTACTCGTGGTCCTGCGACTCGATCTTCTTGCGCAGACGGTTGATATTCACTGCCACCGCGTGCTCATCGACAAAATTCCCGCTGTTGTCCCATATCTTTTCCAGCAGCAGGCGCTTGGTCATGACTTTGTCCGCGTTCGCGATCAAAAGCCGCAGGATCCTGAATTCGGTCGGCGTCATCGTGAGCGGTTCGCTGTCCCTCACAGCAGTCATCTGGTCAAAGTCGATCTGCAGATACCCGTCATCGTACAGACTGCGCTCCTCCCGCGCGCCCGTTTTGCGGAGTGCAGCCTGCAGCCGCCTGTGGAGTATCTGTATCTTGAACGGCTTTGTGATATAATCGACAGCCCCGCAGTCAAACCCCTGCATCTCCTCCTGCTCCATATCCCTCGCCGTCAAAAAAATGACAGGAATGTCATATTGGGATCTGACTTTCCTGCAGAACGCAAAGCCGTCCCCGTCCGGCAGATTGCCGTCTAAGAGAATCAGATCCGGCGCCTCGCTGTCCAGGATCCGCTGCCCGTCCGCAAGCGTAAATGCAGAGAGCACTCTATAGTGCTCCATCTCCAGGTCGCATGTCAATCCGGCATTTAAGTCCCTGTCGTCCTCGATCAACAATATCGTTTTCAATGTACTCATTCCCCTTGTATATATCATTAACAATCACAACTCTTTTCTTTCCTATAATACTATACATCATTCTCGCGCGGTAGACAATATGCAGACAATGACTCAAACACTATTTCAACAGTTTATTCTAAATATTTTACGAAACGGATTATCTGCTTATCTCCTTTTGTCATCTTTTTCATGCGCCGACTCCTTGTCCGTAGCTGATCTTTAGAGCTTATTAAAATTTTCCGCTCCACAAAATCTTATTTGGAATGCTTTCATTCCAATATCACATCATCTGCACAGTAAAATCAATAATGGAATGAATTTATTCCCAAAGATAAACGCGAAAGGAAAATGCTCATGTGCAATCGAGTAGGGGAATGACCTTCTACACTACTCGCCGCGCCGGGCACCCGTCAGCTTTTGCTGACATTCTTCCTTGGGGGTGCCCGTGTGCATAAAAACCAGGCTGCCTCCTTCACCAAAGAGACAGCCTGTACAACCTGTTGATCTATATATTTTAGTGATGCCCATGTTTGCCGGAGTGCCCGTTGGAGTGTTGCTCCGTCGTCCTGGAACCGCCATGCCCCTGGCAGGATCTGATCCTGTTCTGGATCTCTCCCATTGTCATCCCGTGGCAGTCCTCGACAGTAATACTGTCGTCATACTGCGACAATTCCAGAAACGCCCTGTATTTCCCAAAGGACATCTCATGCTGGTGCGCCTCCTCCATACAGGCAGTGTCGCTGCTGTAGGTCTTCGCGTCCAACGACTGGAATGTGTCATTCCTGTTGATCTGTTCCAGCATTGTATCCGAGTGCTCCGAAACCACCGTCACCACCAACGGGGAATCTCTGTTCAGGAACCGGCTGTAATAGGCATCCTGGAGCAGCCGGTCGATCGCCTGCAGATACGAAATATTTTCCAGGGAGACATGCTGCAGGATATCCTCGCCGTCCGCATTGTAGCCCGTTGCAGAGACAACCCTGTCAAAACGGTTCACGGCAAGCTCGATGGACGGATTGACATCAATGCTGATGTATGATACCGGTCTGCTGTACACGCTGTAGCCGCCCGTCCCAGTCAGTATGAAAATACAGATGACAGCCATGGCATAACACAGTGCCCTATATGGCATGCGCTGAAAAATGCCGCGGTATTTCCTGTCCCGCTGCGCCTCAAGATAATGCAGGGTATTTCGTTTCATCTCCTCCGTCGCCCGTATGTTCTCCATCCCCTTCTGGATCTCGTTCCTCGCACTGCTCATGACCATTCACCTCCCAACTTTTCACGCAGGATATCTTTAGCCCTGGAAAGCCATGTATAAACCGTGTTCTCCTTTTTCTTTAGAATCTTCGCAATCTCCACTGCCGTGTACTCCTCATAATAAAAGAGATAGATCACATCCCGGTATTTTTCAGGAAGCCTCAGCACAGCCTCCAAAACTTCTTTTGACGGATCGCCTGGCATCACACTCTCCTCCGCCAGCACATCGAGCGGAACCCATTTTCTGCGCGACAGGGCGCGGAGCCAGTCCGTACAGGCGTTGATGGTCACACGCACAAACCATGCCTTCTCGTGTTCGATGCTCTCGAAAGAGCCTTCATACAACAAATATTTCATATAAACATTCTGGAATACATCCTCCGTGTCGTGCCTGTTCTTCAGATGTACGAAACAAATCCTCCGCACCATGTCCGCGTAAGCCTCCATGACACGGTTCACATCCTCTGTGCTCTTCAATTGTTTTCCCCCTCATCTGCCTGCCGAGCACGGGAAACACCACTCCCCACTCGCGCGCCGGGCACCCGTCACATGTTCTCGCCACATTCAAAAACCCCGCCAGTTGCTGACAGGGTTTCTGACTCTGTATCTTGTGCCCACTCGATCCGCTGTCCGTATCGACAGCATTGGGACCGATCAGTGATGATGACCGCCGTGGTGTCCCGTTCCTCCGTAATAATACGTTGTCGCGTGATGAATCGTCCCGTCACACGCCACACCAAGCTGGCACACGCCGTCGACATCACAGCTGCCGTCCGCATAGCAGACAACCGGCGGATTCTGCACCACTACCCTGTGTCCTCTCCCGTGATGCGCAAACGCCACGCTCGAAGAGCTTCCTGCCACGATCGCTGTCAAAGCCATCACCGCCGCTATTTTAGTTACATTTTTCCGCACGCTGATTACCTCCGTTTTAGGAATGTACACGCGAAGATTTCCTCACGATTCCGCGCATATATTCAGATTGATTTCCTGTTTCATAATAAATACGCGCGCAAGGCTGCAATCCTTTCATTTTTTATAAAAAATATAAAAATATTTAAAATATACCGATACGACACTTTTCCAAGCCGTGACCGCTGCAGATCACGCAGTTTCGTTGACAAGCACCACCGTCTCATAGTCTCCCAGCGTTCCTGTAAACACGCTGCCGTCCACGAGGTTTTTCATACCCTGTAACGACTGCAGTCCCACACTGCCTTCCCGCGTGTGAAGGACAAGTATGATATGCTGTCCATTCAGCGTTCTTTCTATATAAATCAATCCTGTATCGTCATCGGCGTACTGCTCCACGACCGTTCCCTCCGTCAACACAGGATGATCATGCCGGATCCGGATCAATGTCTGATAGTAACCAAACAGCTCCCAGTCCTGTCTGTCCGGATCCCAGAGCATACCGCGCCTGCAGTCCGGATCCATGGCGCCGTCCATCCCCACCTCATCGCCGTAATAGATCATCGGCATACCGGGCAGCAGCAACTGCAGCGCTGCCGCCAGTTTCTGCTTTCTCACATCGTTCTGGACGCTGTGCAGAAACCTTGCTGTATCGTGGGTATCGATAAAATTCCACAGATACCCTTCCAGTTTCCGGTTCAGATTTCCTTTCATAAAATTCAGTTTCCCGACAAACGACGAGACGCGCATACGATCCGAGGCGACCAGATCCATCACCGCATGATAAAACTGGTAATTCATGATGCTGTCCCACTCGTCGCCCTCCAGAAAGTCCCCCGCAAAATGCCAGATCTCCCCGATGATCAGCGCATCCTTCTTCACCGCCTTGATCTCCCTGCGAAATCTCTTCCAGAAGGCGTGGTGGATCTCGTCCGCAACGTCCAGGCGCCACCCGTCAATATCGCATTCCCGGATCCAGTACGATGCCACATCGATGACAAAATCCGCCGTCTCCCTGTTCTGCAGATTCAGCTTCGGCATCATCGGGGCATAGCTGAACGTCTTATAGTTCGGCTTCTTCCCCCACTCCATCACCAGCGGAAAGTCGCTGATATAATACCAGTCCAGATAGTCCGACTGTTCTTTCTTTTCCATCACGTCCTTAAACGCAAAGAAATCCACCCCCGTGTGGTTGAACACGCCGTCCAGAATGACGTACATCCCGAGCGCATGCGCCTTTTCGACCAGTTCTTTCAAGTCCGCCTTGGTGCCGAACGACGGGTCGATCTTATAATAGTCGTCAATATTGTACTTATGGCTGGAATTGGAACTGAATACCGGCGTCATGTAGATCACATCCACGCCCAGATTTTTTATGTGATCCAGATGATTGATGATCCCGCGCAGCGAACCTTTCAGATCCGCCTGATGACCGATCGGAGCCTGATACCACTCCTCCTTTGGAACATCCTTGTCCGTGGCAAAGCGGGACGGAAAGATCTGGTAGATAACCTTGTTCTTCGCCCACTCCGGAAGCTCGAACAGCTCCTCCTCCCGAAGATTCTGCGGACAGTCAAACATCCTGTCGATGTCCGTGATGCACTCGTCGAAAAAGTTGTGATTGCCGTAGAACGCGACCTTTCCCGCAGTGTCCTTTATCTCGAAAAAATACCGGAGGCAGACCACATCCATATCCAGCTCTGCCTCATAATAATCAATGTGATCGTCTGAGCACGCCACCCGCATCAAATGCTCCTGCCGTGTGTCCATGATCTTCAACGGCAGATATTTGTCCTGCACATGCAGGACCACGCTCTCCACATCGCCCCTCTTGGTCTCGAGCCTGATGAGAAAACGCCCCTTCTCTATCGCATAGCAATACCTCTTATCTGCAAAATGTCTGATCGCCGCATACTCCATGAGTCTTCCTCCTTCTATACAGTCCGTGCCTGCCGCCGCAATCCGCCCTTTTCAGGCGCGGACTGCATCAGGCCATACTACACCGGTCAATAAAAGAAAAAGCGTGTGAACTTGTATTGAATCCGCTGTGTTACTTGTATTGTACGCTTATGATCGATATAATTCTTGCAGTATAGTCCTACTTTTTTGACACGATCCTATTATGATCTCCCTGCTGCATTCCCCGAAACTACCAGAACGGCCGCTGCTCCTTATGACTATAGGATTTTAATTTGCCTTTGTACTCCTCCAGAACAGATTCGTACGATGTTCTCTGCCTCTCACTCAGAGCGTTCGCCGCTGTCATCTCGGAAAGTTTTTGTTCCAGCTCGCGCAAAGCCTCCTGCGTGGCATCCTTGTAGTTATTCTGCATATTCATATTCAGTTCCGCGATAATGCGGTCTAACTCCTTCACTGCGCCTGGTCTCTTAAAAAATTGAAACATGATCTCCTCCTGAGATTTCTTGAAAAATTCTATTCCCACCAACCAGTTGAAAAAACTAATTTTTATTCTGGCAGACTCCAGTTATTTTTGACCAATTCTCTTTCATAAAATTATCTTTCCACTTCATTCCTTCATAAAAACCTGTTGATAGAACCGTTTTCTTTGCCTATGAAACGTAGACAACTGGTGTTACTCAAATTTGCCAACAATACTGCCTTGCTGAATGATGTGCTCTTTTGCTTTTTTGATAAAATTGCTTTTTGTATGCGGAAATCTTAAGTCGATTTTACAGTCAAGAACATAAACAGTAAAGCGATATAAATGCTGTTTGCCCTTTGGCGGTTTTGGGCCAGCGTACTTATATACTCCATAACCAATTCCTTGTCTGGCATTTCCTAAACTCGGAATAATTTTTCCGCCCGGAATTGCCCCCTCTATTTTTTTACCAGCCGGGATATTCCAGATAAGCCAATGTGTAAAATTCTTAAAAAGTGGATGCTTTATATCTTCAAGAGTAATAGCGAGTGTTTTTGCGCATGGAGATAAATTCTTTATTAAAAATTCAGGCGAAATATCTTGACCTCTTCCTGTATTTACTTTTGGGAATTTTTCCCCACCTTTCATGCCCTTACATTCAAAGGATAAAGTATCCATTTTAATTCCTCCTCATGGATTGACTAATTTTTTCAAGTTGCTCAATAAAATTGTTTATTATATCTGATAAACTTGTATCTGCAGGAAGTGCCTCATCAAAAAAACCAGTTTGATCCAGTGAAACAAATCCATGTAAAATACTGTGATAGTATCGCGAATAAAGAATAATTTTATCATTCTCTTTCGTATATTGTGACAATACATCAAATAAAATTGATTTGACTGCCCGCCCTGTTTTAATCAATTCTTCCGAATTACTATGGGGAATTTTCATAATTATTCGATACATTTCTGGATTTTGTTTTACATACTCACAATATGCCGCAGCTACTGCCCGAAGTGCGTCTCCACGTTTCTTTCCCTTTGCAGCGTCTAACATCATGCTGCTTAACTGTTTTAATGCCATATTAGCCAGCGATACATACAGTTCATCAATTCCTTGGATATGCGTATATAAAGAGGCGGGTTTTACATTTAGTTTTGATGCCAGCTTATGTAAAGTTAAACTCTCATAGCCGTTTTCTTCAATCAATAATGCTGCTGTTTTTACAACAGTTTCAGTATTAAGACCTTGCCGTGGCATAACCATTCTCCGTTCCTGATAGTGTTAGTAATATTGTATCCTAACGCTGTTAGGAAGTCAATAGCAATAAATAAAACGCCATGTATAGGGGAGCGCACAAACGGCATGCAATTCGGGTGCATTTATCCTGCCCCGGAGTGAGAAACGACACCACGCCGCCCTGCGCTCCACGAGCCGTGCAGTGGCCGCCTGGTTTCGCTTTTCACCAGCAGGAACTCGGCGGCGGCTGTTGCCGAGCCGCATAAGTGAGCGGACACAAAACACCCGCTGTCTTTTTATCCTATTAAAATCATTCGCTCCATTCCACACAATACTCGATAGGGATATAGCCTTTATCATGCAAATCAGACGGAGAACCCCACAAGCGCTGTTTTACCTCATTATCCCCGGCTGCTAATTCGGTAGGCACAATCCTCTGCTCAACGTGGAAAAAGTCTGCTTCACAAACTTAGTATTTCACCGCGAAGCTGCCGTTGCTACGACAGAAATTACTTTCAGCAATTAGAAGTACTTTTTTTCGTAAATCAGAATGGTAAAGAACTATCAGATCAGACCGTCCGCAGAATGATCAACAGATATGCGTCCCTTGCGGCGATTAACCTGCATATCACTCCGCATATGTTCCGCCATACCTTTGTCACAAGCCTGTTGGAGGCTGATGTTGATATCCGGTATATTCAGGAGATATTGTGGCATAGTTCGATTAATATTACGGAAATCTATACGCATGTCGCTATGTCCAAGCAGAGAGATATTCTTACTATGAAGCATCCAACCCAAAATCCGAATTATAGTCACTCAATAATCAGCCTTGAGCACACCCAGCTT